>JAPDPR010000001.1 GCA_034506335.1 candidate division KSB1 bacterium | reverse complement strand
TGGACCTGGAGCCCACGGCTATTGCCGACCTTGAGGTCATCACCGGCACCTTCAACGCCGAGTACGGCAGGGCAATGAGTGGCGTGGTCAATGCAGTGACCAAGGACGGTGGGAGCGAGTTACATGGTGCCCTCTCGGCGGATTTGGCCAACTACCTCACCTCGCACAAAGATATCTTCATCGGCCTTCGTGATGAGGAGCTGACGCGCAACCAGGACTACAAGGCGCAACTGAGCGGTCCCGTGTTCAGCGACCGCTTGACCTTCCTTGCTGACTTTCGTTACCAAGACAACAAGAATCACCTCAATGGCGTCCGCCGCTTCCGTCCATCCGACTACAGTAATTTTGAGTCGGACAACCCGGCCCTGTGGTACTCTGAGCATACCGGCGACAGCGCGTATGTACCCATGAATCGGAGCAAGAACCTCTCCCTTATGGGCAAGCTGTCCTGGCGCCCATCGGCGAACTTGAAAGTGGGTCTGCTCTACACCCTCAATCGTGACGAGTGGCACGACTACAATCATGCTTTCAAGTACAACCCCGACGGCATGGCGGCCACCCACCGCGACGCGCACATGGGGGCCCTCCAGCTGAACCACATGCTCTCGCCGCGTCTCTTCTACGAACTCAAGTTGTCCGGTGTCTACCATGACCATGGCTGGTATGTATTCAAGAACCCTCTGGACAAGCGCTACGTACACGACAAGTTTCTTCGGGACACCGGCCCTGGCTTTTACACCGGCGGACAACAGAAGGGACACGACGAGCGCTTGATGCGTGAGCAATCGGTCAAGTATGACATTACCTATCAGGCCACCGCGCGCCATAGCCTGAAGAGCGGTTTTCAAGTGACCCGTTACGACCTGCACAACCGCTACAAAGAAATCCGCAACCTTTACTACAACACCGATTTGGAAAGCCAACTCTATGTGCCGGTCGTACTCCCTGATTCCTCCATCTACAGCGACTTTTATCGCGTCAAGCCGCTGGAGTTCTCGGCGTACGTGCAGGACAAGATGGAGTTCGACGAGATGGTGATCAACCTGGGGGTACGTTATGACTACTTCGACCCCAGGACGGTCTACCCTTCGCAGCCTCGGAATCCTGCAAATCAGCTGACCTTCGAGGATCCCTCCCGGCAATCAACGTATCCCAAAGCAGACCCGAAGGTACAGGTGAGCCCCCGTTTTGGGCTCTCTTATCAGTTGGGCAAGACCGCCCTCCTTCGCTTCAGCTACGGGCACTTTTTCCAGATGCCACCGCTGTATGCCTTGTACCAGAACCACGACTTTCGCGTAGCCCCCACCGATTTTGTCACCGTGATGGGCAACCCGCAGCTCAATGCCGAGAAGACGGTGCAATACGAGGTGGGGCTCTGGCAGGAGCTCATCCCGGGCATGGGGATCGAAGTGGCCCTCTTTTACCGCGACATCTATAACCTATTGAGCGCGAAAGTAATCACCACCTTCAATCAAATTGAATACGGCCTGTACAGCAACAAGGACTATGGCAATGCCAAAGGGCTGGAGGTCAAGTACGATTTTCTGCGTGGACCCCTTTCTGCCTACCTGAACTACACGCTGCAGTACACGCGAGGCAATGCGGACTATCCCACGCAGACTTTTGATCGCGCCGGCAACAGCATGGACCCTGTGGTGCGACTTATTCCCATGAGCTGGGACCAGCGGCACACGCTTAACGCCACCGTGGGCTACAACACGCCGCGTTACGGTGTGACCCTGACCGGCTATTACAACTCCGGTGCCCCCTACACCTGGGAGCCCTTGCCGGAGAGCATGTTGGCCCGCGTCAACCTTTACCCCAACAATGCCTGGCGCCCGGCACGAGTGAGTGTCGATATGAGCAGCTTCTACACCGTTCCGCTCGGCGCGGGCGTCCAATGCCGTTTGACCCTGAATGTGTACAATCTTCTGGACCGATTGAATGAGGTGTGGGTGAACAGCCAGACCGGGCGCGCTTACACAGCGGTGGTTCGCCCATCGGACATTGCAGGGCACCGGAGCGACTTCAACGACTACATGGACCGGGTGCACAACCCGTCGATGTTTGCGCCGCCACGACTGGTCAAATTCGGTCTGGGCATCGTGTTCTGAAGGCGCGGGGTTGGCGCACCGCGATTGGCTCATGAGGCGTCCTTCCAAACAACGAGGTGACGGTCACATGCAGAAAGCAGTAAGGCTGATGGTATTCCTCCTGGCATTGGGCTGGGTGTTGAGCGCTGCGCTCTTCGCCCAGGGGAGGAAGTACGAGGGCCCGGACGATCCCGCCGGCGACATTGCCGCCATTCGAGAAGGTTACATGACTGGCAATAGGGTGTACATCTATTTCAAGAACACCACCGAGCTTGCGAAGTGGGTGTCCGGTGTGGTGGGTTCGCAGTGGTCGCGCTGGCCGAACAACATGAGTGGCGTGCGCATGACCGACGGCGTTGGTCTGCTCATCGGCGCGCGTGTGTATGTGGAAAACGACTCCATCCCGGTCACAGACCCCGTGCAAATCAGGACCCGGACTGACCTTGACACGCTCTACTTCTTGCAAACCAGCTACCGTGAGGAGATGGACCGCGACCCCACCGGCACCATCGAGTGGGGACTGTACCCGGTGTTTGGCTACTTCAACGAAGCGGGCGAATACCCGGCAATGAGCAATCGCCCAGAGTCATGGCCGCCCGAAGGGTGGCCCTACACCGGGCGCCTGCTGCACTGGCCGGGCGAATGGGACGGACGTTTTGGCCGCGGCAAGATGGAGGCCGATCTGGAGACTTACTTTGTTGCCAATGATGCCCAAGACCAGGAGTACTTAGGGCCCGAAGACCGGGTCAAGTACTATCCCCGACCTGGCGTCCGAATCGGCGACATCCGTCCGCAGGTGACCATTCAAAAAGGCAAGCCTTGGGGGGGAATCGGCATCCGCGTCGAGCAGCGCGGCTTCCAGTGGAACAACCCCCAAGCACGGGACGCCATCTTTTGGGAGTACACCATCGCCAACATCTCTGACTATGACCTGCCAGAAGTGTGCTTCGGCTACTGGGTGGACAACGCCATCGGCGGGGAAAGTGACGATGAGCTGGGGTTCTTCGACAAGAAGGTGGATATGGCGTACTCCTGGGACGTGGACGGCATCGGCCAGGGGGGCTTGCCTACCGGGACCATGGGGTTCGCCTACTTGGAGAGCCCGGGCATCGGCTGGGACGGCGTGGACAACGACGAAGACGGGCTCATTGACGAGCGACGGGACAACGACGCCACGCGTCTCATTGGCCCTACGGAAGGCATTGCCAACCTCAACGCCTTCCTGTCGTTCTACAACCTGAAGGTAGATGACCTGCGTCCCCACTGGGATGCGGACGAGGACCAGGACTGGCAGGACGGGGAGGACCTGAACGGGGATGGTGTGTACCAGATTACGGAGAACCCGGGTGACGATGTGGGGTTGGACGGCGTGGGCCCGGCTGAACTAAACTACACCGGCCCAGACGAGGGGGAGTGCAACCACCGCCCGGACCGCGTGGAGGGGCAGTCCGAGCCCAATTTCGCTGAGACGGACGTCTCCGAGTCAGACATGATCGGCCTGACGGCCTTCCTCATGTTCCCCGTGCCCAGCCACGCCTCCGACTATCGCTGGTTTCGCGGGGACAAATCCATGTGGGAGATCATGGCCTCCGACACCCTCGTAGAATACTACGGCAAGATCTCCAACCTCATCGAGGTCTTCGCCTCCGGGCCTTTCCCACTCTACAAGGGCCGCACCGAGCGCATCTCCATGTCGGAGTTGCACTCCTACGACCCCTTAGAGGGTCTGAATTCTGCCACGCACAGTGCCCCGGCGCTCTTTGAGGTCAAGCGCATCGTCCAGGTGGTTTACGAGAGCGACTACCGCTTCGCCAAGCCACCGGAAATGCCCACCTTGAAAGCGACGCCCGGCGACGGCTATGTGATCCTGACCTGGGACAACGTGGCCGACACCCGGACCCGTGACCCGTTCCTCAAGAACGTCAACGACTTCCAGGGCTACAAGCTGTTTCGCGCCACCGATAAGAAGCTCTCTGACTGCGAGGTCATCACCGATGGCTACGGCACGCCCATGTTTCGTAAGCCCATCTTCCAATGTGACTTGAAAGACGGTAAGCGCGGCTTTACCAACTACGGCCTTGTCAACGGGGCAGGCTACTACCTGGGCGACGACACGGGCATCACCCATTACTTCATCGACCGCGAAGTTCAAAACGGCCGCACTTACTACTACGCGCTGGTTGCGTACGATTCCGGCGCGGTGAACATCGGTCCGGGCATTGCCCCGTCGGAGAATAGCATTTACATCGACCTTGATGAGGCAGAGGAGGTGCGCGCCGTCGGCAAGAATGTGCAGATTGTGACCCCACACCAGATGGCTGCTGGCTATGTGCCTCCTACCGTAGGGAGCCAGAGCGAAGGCGTGGTGTTCGGGTGCGGCTCTATCGCACCGGAAATTCTGGCAGAAAAGAGCCTCAAGCCGGGCCACACGTACAAGGTGACCTTTAGCGTCGACACGCTCACCGCGGTGGAGGGCTATGCCCACGGGCTTCTCTACACCACCAGCGGCCTGCACGTCTACGACGCCACTGACGGAGGGACGCTGGTGTATGAGGAGACCCCGCTCCGTTTCGCATACAACAACATCGTGCGGGTGGACACCGCCGGGAGCCATTTCTCCCATTTTGTGGTGGGCAGAGAGATTTACACGGACATCTTTGACGGGGTACGCCTCAAGATGCTCCATCCGGTGCTGACAGCGGAGTTGGACGGCGCGCGGAGTGGGTGGTTGGTGGGCTCGAGCCCCATGCGGCTTGTGCAGACCCCAGAAAGCAGTACATTCCCTTGGGACTATGAGATCGTTTTCACAGGCAACGACTCGGCATACGTGGGCAGGGTGAGTACCAAGACAATGCGGGACGAGACCGGCCAGCGCATCAGCCGTTCGGCACTCCTAGTCAACCTCCCCTTCAATTTCTACGTGGTTAATCGCTCGTTTGCTGGTGAAGGCGGTGAGCCGGAGCTTTTGGACCTTGTAGTGCACGACAGGAACGCAAACCTGCGCTTTGACATTCTCCAGGACCGCGTGCTGGTGGGGCCCGTCACAAGCGACAAAAAGTGGGCCGGCACCGCCTTCATCCTGGATTTCAGCGCCGCGGGCGATAGCAGCAAACTCCCCAAGCCCAATGATGTGTATCGGGTCACTTTCAGGCGTCCGTTCTTCTCTGGTGACACCCTTCGGTTCACCATCAATGAGGCAGGTCCCTTGGATGTGGCCGCACTCCGGGAGACGATGCGCACTATCAAAGTGGTCCCCAATCCGTATGTGGCCACCAACGCCATGGAGCCGGCGGTGTCCAACTGGCGCTTGAATCAGCGCCGCCGGCTGATGTTTACCCACGTCCCGGCTAGATGCACCATCAAGATTTTCACCGTCAGCGGCGTGCTGGTGGATGTGCTCGAGGTGGACAATCCCATCGAGAACGGCACTGCCCACTGGGATCTGCTCACGAAGGAGGGTCTGGAAGTGGCCGCCGGCATGTACATCTATCATGTGAAGGCGCACGCCACTGGTGATGAACAGATGGGCAAGTTCGCGATTATCAAGTAACCCATGAGCGTATGGCAACCCAAGCAACATACGAGGGTAGCACGATGAACAGCAAATGGCAATTGGTGGCGGCGATGGCGGTAGCGCTGGCTTGTGTCGCAGGGGTGAGGCCCTCCCACGGGCAGAGGCCCCATCGAGCTGGTACCACCGCCGCCAACTTTTTGGAGATCGGCTTTGGCTGTGCCGGCAGCGCCATGGGCGATGCCTACGTGGCAGTGGCTAAAGACCTTTCTGCCACCTACTGGAACCCCGCAGGCCTTGGGTATATGGAGCGCAGCGAGGCACAGTTCACCTACCAGCCATGGCTTCTGGATATCAATACCTCCGCCGCGGCTGTTGGCCTGGTGTTACCTCGCCTGGGGACTTTTGCCCTGAGCCTTTACCACACGGGCTACGGCGAGATGGAGGTCACTACGGTCGCCAGCCAAGAGGGCACGGGCGAGACCTTCAGCGCCACTGATTTCGCCTTCGCCTTCTCCTACTCCCGACGGCTGGCACAATGGTTCTCCTTCGGCGCCTCGGCCAAATATGTCTCCTCGCAGATCTGGCACGTGGGTGCCTATGCCGTGGCGGCGGACCTGGGCGTACTCTTGAACACCCACTTCTTCTCGCCCACCGGCGACCGTGCCGATGGCATGAGTATCGGCATGAGCATCTCCAACTTTGGCACAAAGATGCGCTACGACGGCATGGACCTGCTTCAGCCCATCGACATCCTCCCGCTGGAGCAGGGCAATTACCGCGATGTGCGCGGCCAGTTCCGCCTCGAGGCGTGGGAGTTGCCTCTGCTGTTCCGCATTGGGGTGGCCGTGCACCCCGTGGTGCGCGAGCGACATCGCCTGAGCCTGGCCCTGGACGCTCTTCACCCAAACAACAATAGCGAATCGATGAACATTGGCGCGCAGTACCAGTATATCCTGCCCACTACCGGCTCCTTTTTCCTGCGGGCCGGCTACAAGGCCCTGTTCATGGAGGATTCTGAGTACGGCTTGGCCCTGGGCGCGGGCGCCACGCTGTACATGATGCATAACACAGCTCTGAAGATTGAGTATGCCTACCGGGGTCTGGGCATTCTGGGCAAGGTGCATGCGTACACGGTAGGAGTTCTGTTCTAGTGACGCTCTGCATGGCGAGAAAAAGGCAGGTGCTGGGCGTCGTTGGCGTAAGTACGGCAGCCGCGCGAGCCTCCCTGTGGATCGTCGTAGTGCTGACTTCGTTCGTGATCCTAACCTGCAGCAGGCAAAAAGAAGAGTCGCCAGGGGAGATCTTGGCTCGTGTCGGGGACAAGGTCATCACCCTGGATGAATTCCTGCGTCGCGCTGAGTACACGCCTCGTCCCGCCTACTGTCGGGGCGACAATTACATCCACCGCAAGATTGTCCTCAACACCCTTATCGCCGAAAAGCTGCTGGCCATGGAGGCTGGCGCTGACGCTGAGCTGCTCCACAACGACCACTTCCGCGCCTATCTGCGCGGCCGCCAGGAACAAGCTATGCGCCAGTGGCTGTTCTACAAGGACTTTTATGCCAAGGCCAGGCCCAAGCCGGAACAGGTGAGGGAACGTTTTGGGCTCACTACGCGAACCTATCGCGTTGCCTACTACTCATTCAGCGGGGACAGCCTGCTGGCCTTGGTCAAGGACAAACTGTCTGCTGGGGGTAACTTCGCGGAGGGATTCCAGCTGATAGGGGGCATCGGCCAGGCACCGGAACGGGAGGTGGCATGGAATCAGGCCGAACATGAGGCAATCAGGCGAGCGCTATTCTCACGGCCGCTCGCCAAGGGCCAGATCATCGGCCCTGTTGAGGCTGAAGACGGTCTCTACACCGTCATGCAGGTGCAGGGATGGACTGAAAAGGTTCTCCTTTCTGATACCCAGCAGCGCCAGCATTGGACGGATGTGGAGGCCAGCGTTCGGCAGGAGCAAGCTGAGCAGGCCTACCTCAAGTTCGTGCAGCGTCTCATGAGCGGCAAGAAGATGGTTTTTGTGGAAGATACTTTCTACCGGTTGGCCGCAACACTTGCCCCACTCTTCCTCGCAAGCCCCCAGCAGAAGAGGCTCGTCTTCAACCGTTTCTTCTGGCAAAAGGACAGCGGGGATGTGGTGCTGGACCACGACCCGATGCAGGATATCGGCCGACTTCGCACCATGCCCCTCATGCAGTTGGACGGACAAACTTGGACTGTGGCAGACCTGGAGCAGGAGCTTGAGGCGCACCCGCTGGTCTTCCGGACGCGCCACATTAGGAAGGGAGAGTTTGCGGCGCAGCTGAGGCTTGCAATCGCGGACCTCATCCGGGACAAGTACATAGCCCAGGCCGCCTACAAACGCGGCTACCACAAGGCATTGCCCGTGCGTCGCACCGTCCAGATGTGGCAAGACCACATTCTGGCCCTTCACCAACGCAATCAGTATTTGCGCTCCATGGGCCAGGACGTCGAACTCTCCCGCGTGGATACAAGGGTCATTGAGCGGTACCTAAACCCCTACATTCGAGAGCTGCAACGTAAGTACGGCGACCAGATTGAGATCAACATGGACCTTTTCGAGCAGACAAAGCTCTCGCGCATCGATATGTTGGTGCTGCAGCGTGGGGCGCCATACCCGGTGGTGGTGCCCATGTTCCCTTTGCTCACCACTCTTCACCCAATAGACTACGGCCGAAAAGCGGGCACGTAGGAGCCTGTTTCGCGGGTTTTGCCCCAGGCAGGACGGGGATGAAAGCAAGAGTTCTACCGGTCGTTGCCATGCTCTGCCTCTTGGTTGCTTCAGTGGCAGCCAAGAACTACAAGGGGGCAGAACTGCGCACACGCGAGTCTTTTCTCTACGGGCGCTTTGAGGCGCGCTACAAGGCATCCGCGGGCGACGGGCATGTTTCCACTTTCTTCACCTACAATGATATCGATCCGACCGCCAACTGGAACGAGATTGATATAGAAATCCACGGCCGCTACACAGACGACGTGCAGGTGACGACCATCACTCCCCGTCAGATGATCCACCTCCGTCACCAGTGGGTACCCTTCAACACGCACGTGGATTTTCACGTGTATGCCTTTGAGTGGACTCCGGACTATGTGGCGTGGTTCGTGGACGGCGAGGAGGTGTATCGGCAGACCGAGGAGCATGTGCTGACCTTGCGCCGCCCGCAGAAGATCATGATGAACATTTGGAATCCTGCTTATCACGACTGGGTGGGGCCTTGGTCAGACGCCATCTTGCCTCGATTTGCTTACTACGACTACGTGAGCTACGCCTCCTACACGCCGGGCGCGGGAAACACCGGCACAGGGCACAATTTCACTCACCAGTGGACCGACCATTTTGACACCTGGGACCAGTCGCGGTGGGAAAAGGCCACCCATACCTTTCCTGGCAACGACTGTGACTTTGTGCCAGAGAACGTGGTGTTCAAAGACGGCGTGATGATCCTCTGTCTTACCGACCCGACCAATCTGGGCTATGTGGACAACAGACCGCCTTCGGTACTCTGGGCCAGGGCTGAAACCGGCAGGGTCGTGGTCCGTTTTTCGGAGGAAGTGAACAAAGAGGACGCCGAGAAAGTCAGCAACTACCTTATTCCGGGTGCAAACGTCACCCGGGCGGTCCTCAGCGAGGACCAGCGAACGGTCGTTCTCGAGGTAGAGGGGCTTGGGCTTAGCACTGGCAGTTTGGTCGTTATGGGGATCAGGGACCGAGCGCCCCTGCCTAATCGCGTCACTGGCCAGGTGGTGAACCTCATATTCGGTGCACCTCTGCCCCTGCCGATCAAGGTGAACGTTGGGGGGAGTGCATTCGGGGACTTTTTGCCCGACCAGGAGTGGAATGAGCGTAGCGAATATGGGTACACCGACGGCAAGCGTGTTGAAGAGCCGCCTTCTGTGCCGATTGCACAGACGGATGTGCCGCCAATTTTCCGCGCGCAACGCCACGGGTTAGTGCGCTACTGCATTCGTGTCGTGCCTGGGCGTTACAGTGTCACCCTTCTATTCGCCGAGCCGCGCTTCAGCATGCCTGGCCAGCGCCGATTTGACGTTGTGGTGGAAGGAAAGACAGCGGCGCGAGAGCTGGATCTCGCGGAGACCGCAGGCCTGCGCACGGCCTTTGCCCTGCTCAGCGAGGACGTGCCGGTGACTGATGGAGTGCTCGATATCCACTTTGCTGCTGGCCGCGACTCCACCCTTCTCTCCGGTGTAGTCGTGGAGCAGTCCACTAGCTCCTTGGGCAGGGGTCACGGAGTTCCGCCAGCAGAGGAGCTCCTTTGTGCTCCTCACCCGAACCCATTTGTGCCCCCCACGACCATCCGCTACGTACTCCCCAGAGCTGGGCCGTTCCGTGCCGAGATCTATGACCCGCTTGGGAGGATGGTGCGTTGCCTTTTCGACGGCCAGCACCTCAATGGCGCCCACGCACTTCTGTGGGACGGCCTGAGCTCGGAAGGGATTGCTCTTCCGAGCGGCGTCTACTTCCTTCGCCTGAAAACCCCTACATCGAGTACCGAGAGGAAGCTGACGCTCGTCCGGTGAGAGGGGGGCGGAATGGACACCCGGTTTTGTCTCCTCCGATTTGACTCCAAAGGGAGTGGGGCACCTAATGCCAACGTGGGTTCAGCAGCTGCCAGCGGAGCAAGGGGAACTGCTCAGGGGTGAGGGCTGCGCGGGAGGCACACTAGTTGTCGCCCCTCCAGGGGACTTTGACCATTTGCTCTTCTCCACAACCTCCTGCCAGGAGAATGACGTGCATTCTTTCATCGCGCTTTTTCTGCATGGCAAAATCCAGAGGTCGGACACAGAGGCCCTTGCCGATCAAGGTTTGAAGCCGCTATCGCATTGTCCCGGGGAGGCTCGCGTGTGGCGCCAGGGGATGCCAGCCGCAAGCCACCCCAGGCTAAGGGTCCCCAGACTGGCCCACAGCGCACCGGTAGGGTAGCGCGTCTGGAGGTAGACCGACCCCTTTCCTACCACAGCCCTGCTCGGGGGACCATACGGGAGACCATAGCGGGCGCAGAGCTCTCGGACCCCAGGCAGGTGAGTGACCGGCACGCCGAGGGCAAGGAACCGATGGGCCACACCGCAGCAACCGATCGGGCGATGGATGGTTGGCAACACGAGCCCAGGGCGCAGCGTGTGAGCACAGCAGGAGGGCCCCACATTCGCCTGGCTGCCGCCCACGTTTACAAACGCCTTGATCTTGCCCGCGGCTTGATAGCGCCGCAGGCGCGCGGCAACGCTTGCCTGCAGTCCATCTGGCAGAAGCAGCTCCACATTGGTGCGCCTGGCTGCTTCACGGGCCATGGCTCGCCCCTGGTCGCTGAGCCCTCCGCCGGTGTCCGCTTCCGCCCCAATGGTGGCGAGCACCAAACGTGTGGCAATCAAGCGGTGCTCCCATAGAATTCGCTTCATGTCGCGCCAGGTGAGGTCCGGGCGATTCGCCCCCCAGCTTGAGGCGCCCAAGCTGCTGCTCACCACCGCGCGCACCTAGAGCTTCGGTGCCGGTGATGGCCGCAATGCACAACGCGGGGAAGGAGCCGGAAAAGCCCATTGCCACCACGTTCCCGGAATCGACCCCTGCCTGCCGCAGGAGGCGCACGATCGGGGCCGCAAAGTGAGGATTGGCACTGCTGATCTTTGCCTCTATGCTGCCGAGAGTTGTAGTCAGCGGGGTATACTCCTCGCCGATGATCGGTCCCGGCCATAGCCGCGCGGATGCCCCGCTGCCCGCATTTGCATCAATGAGTTGCACGCATTGCTGCATGCGTCGTGCAGCCGCGCACATGGCTCCTCTGTCCGGGTGCTCCTTGAGTCTGCGGGTCGCATGCACCAGGAACAGACAGAAATAGGCCAGGAGCAACAACCCATTCAGCGCAAGGTGCCCGGTTCGAATGCGTCGCCCTCTCATGACTGATTGTCCTCCGGCTCCGGAGCCGCTATGCCCCGTAGTGAAGCAAAAAACCAACTTGGCGGTGACCGCAACGATGTTCAGGGCTCGCAGCGTGGCAACCACCCCCTGACGGAATATCTCATAGGCGATGAGCCCGGGGATAATGTAGCCGATGATCCGCAGCTCGGCTCCCACTTCTGGTACCATGAGGAACAGCGCGTCAGCGCCCCGACGCAACAGAAACCCTACAACCACCGCGGCCATGAAGGCACACCCCCCAAACAAGAAAAGGAGATGCGACAACAGGTGCAGGGCGCCCGGTGTGACAAAAGCCACCAGCAGTGTGGCAAGCAAGCTCCCCGGCTGGGTCAGATGCAGGGCGATGTGGCCTGGCACCACAGGGCCCCAGGTTACAGCTCCAAAGAGTCCATAATGGATGAAACCAAGCAGCATGCCGATAGAAAGGCCTTCGACGACCACAGATCCCTCCGCGCATTTGACCTCCGGCTCGCGGTTGCGGCAAATATGCCACGCGGCGGCGCAAATTGCAACCTGTTTTGCCAAGGACAAGGCAAAGGCATTTGCTCCTTGATATTTGGCCCATAACTGTGTATATTTCAGCACCGTGCCGAACGGTTCTGAAAGCGCGCACGGAGTTGGTGCACAGTTGTGCTGTGGACCTGAGGGTGTGGAGGAGCGGCGATGCCAAAGAAACGCATGCGACTGGCGGTTTTGACCGGTGGAGGCGACTGCCCAGGTCTGAACGCGGTCATCCGCGCGGTGACCAAAACTGCGCTGCTGGAATACGACATGGAAGTGGTGGGCTTCAAGGACGGGTTCGAGGGGCTACTGGAGAACCGCTATATCGACCTTGACTACGAGGCGGTCTCTGGTATTCTCACCCGTGGGGGGACCATCTTGGGTACTTCGAACCGCGCAGACCCCTTCAACTATCCCATGCTGGAAGGGGGGAAGATGGTCTATCGTGACCGCTCGGACCAAGCGATGCAAAACTTTGAGAACTTGGGTCTGGACGCGCTGGTGTGCATCGGTGGTGACGGTACCATGGCGGCGGCCGCGCGTATGATGGACAAAGGCTTGCCTGTGGTCGGGGTGCCCAAGACCATCGACAATGACCTTTTCGGTACCGATGTCACCTTCGGCTACGACTCGGCAGTGGCCACCGGCACCGAGGCCATTGACCGCCTGCATACCACGGCCCAGTCTCACCATCGGGTGATGGTAGTGGAGGTGATGGGGCGCTATGCGGGCTGGCTGGCCTTGGCTATTGGCATCGCCGGCGGCGGCGACATTATCCTGATCCCGGAAATTCCCTACGACATTGATATCGTCTGCGAACGAGTCAGGGAGCGCAACTTCCGTGGCAGCCGGTTCAGCATCTTGGTGGTGGCCGAAGCGGCAGCACCAAAGGGCGGCAAAATGGTCGTGCGCGAGCTTGTTGAAGGGAGCCCAGACAAAGTCAGATTGGGGGGGATCGGCAGCGTGATCGCCAAGGACATTGAGCAACGTACCAAGGTGGAAACGCGCGTTACAGTGCTGGGGCACCTTCTGCGCGGGGGCGTGCCCACTGCCTACGACCGCATTCTAGCCACCCGTTTCGGCGTGGAGGCGGTGCGCATGGTGGTCAACGGCCAGTTCGGCCACATGGTGGGCATCCAAGGCGGCGAGTTGAAGCATGTGCCCATCAAGGAAGTCGGAGGCAGGACGCGAAAGGTGCCCTTAGATTCGCCATTGATCATGGTGGCCCGGAGTGTGGGAACTTGCTTGGGAGACTGAGCGACAAGAAAGCACGCCAAGGAGCAGCGCATGGCAGAGAGGCGGGTGGCTCTTGGATTGGACTTTGGCACCGAATCCGCGCGGGCCGTGCTCGTAGATGTGGCCTCCGGCCAGGAACTGGCGACGGCAGTGGCACATTACCCTCACGGGGTGATTTCAGAGGAGCTGCCAGGCACCCACGTCAAACTGGGGGACGAGTGGGCGCTCCAGCACCCTTCTGACTGGGTGCAAGCGCTGGAGCGCGTGGTGCCCGAAGTGGTGCGCGCGGCCCAGGTCACGCCCGCCGAAGTGGTGGGCATCGGGGTTGATTTTACCTCCTGCACCGTCCTTCCCACTACCCCTGACGGCACACCGCTCTGTCTCGCCAACGGGTATGCGGCACATCCTCATGCCTGGCCGAAGCTCTGGAAGCACCACGCAGCGCAACCTGAAGCTGATCTCATTAACCGCGTTGCCAGTGAGAGAGGCGAGGCTTTTCTGGCCCGATATGGGGGCAAAATCTCCTCCGAGTGGCTCTTTCCCAAGGCGCTGCAGATGTTGCGCGAGGCCCCGGAGGTCTACCAAGCAGCAGCGCGCATCATCGAAGGCGGCGACTGGATGGTGTGGTACCTGACTGGCCACGAAAAGCGCAGTGCCTGCCAGGCTGGCTACAAAGCCCTGTGGGACAAGCAGACCGGCTACCCCTCCTCAGATTTTTTTGCCGCGCTAGACTCTCGCTTTGGCAAGGTGGTGAGCGAAAAGTTGAGCACCGACATCTATCCAGTCGGCGCGCGTGCCGGCACGTTACGTGCCGAGGTGGCCGGGCGCTTAGGCCTCAGGCCTGGCATTCCGGTAGGCGTCGCCATCATTGACGCTCACTCCGCGGTGCTTGGCACAGGGGTGGCTGAACCCGGAAAGATGGTTTTGGTCCTGGGGACTTCAACCTGCCACATGGTACTTGGGCCCAAAGTGCAGGCCACGGGCATCGCGGGCATCGTGGAGGACGGCATTGTGCCGGGCTACGTGGGTTACGAGTCCGGCCAGGCGGCGGTGGGCGACATCTTCGCGTGGTACGTGCGCCATCACTTGCCGGGGGGGCTCCAGCAAGAGGCGCAGCGCAACGGCCTGGACCCTTACCAGACGCTGGAACAGAAGGCTGCCCGGCTCCGTCCTGGACAAAGTGGCCTGCTGGCCTTGGACTGGTGGAATGGCAATCGCTCGATCCTCATGGACGCTGAGCTTTCCGGGCTGGTGGTGGGGTTCACCTTAGCCAGCAGGCCGGAGGAGGTCTACCGCGCCCTGATCGAAGCCACGGCCTTTGGCACAAAGAGAATCATCGACAACCACGAGGAGCAGGGAATACCGGTGGCGGAACTCTATGCGTGTGGCGGCATCGCCGAGAAGAGCCCCTTGCTCATGCAGATCTACGCCGACGTGACCGGACGGGAGATTCGGCTGGCTGCTTCTGCGCAGGCCACTGCCCTCGGGGCGGCGATCATCGGCGCCATGGCAGCCGGGAAAGCTGGCGGCGGCTACGACGACTTTGTCGAGGCCACCCGCCGCATGGCTCGACAGAAAGAGATCGTGTACCGGCCAATCCCTGACCACCAGGTGGTGTACGCGCAACTGTACAGGCTCTATCTGCAGCTGCACGACTACTTTGGCCGCAGCCACACCCAGGTCATGAAAGCGCTGCGCCGCCTGCGGGCTGGGGGCGCGACTTCTGGTCAGGAGCAAACAGCTAGGTGAGGTCGCCATGACACGGAACGTGGCCGCGATCATCATGGCCGGTGGGGCAGGCGAACGATTGTGGCCCCTCACTGCCAAGCGAGCAAAGCCGGCGGTGCCCATCGCCGGCAAATTCCGCCTCATCGACATCCCCATCAGCAACTGCCTGCACTCGGAGGTCAATCGCATCTTCGTCCTCACGCAGTACATGTCCCGTTCCCTGAATCAGCACGTGGCTGCGACCTACCACTTTGACCCCTTCCGCGGCGGTTTCGTGCAGATCCTTGCGGCCCAGCAGACGCCCGAAAGCACCGCCTGGTACCAGGGCACCGCCGATGCCGTGCGTCGCAACCTTCAGTATTTCGATGCCCCGATCAACGAGCGCTTCCTTATCTTGGCCGGCGACCACCTCTATTCCATGGACTTTCGCCGGCTCATCGACTGGCACGTGCGGTGCAAGGCAGAGGTGACCGTCAGTGCCATCCCGGTTACCCGTGACGTTGCCCACCATTATGGGATTCTTAAGACCAACCGGCGTGGGCGCATCACAAAGTTCGTCGAAAAGCCTACAGACCCGGCGGTCATCGAGTCCCTGGTGGTTCCACAGGAATTGTTGGAACAATTCCGCGTGAAACCCAATGGGCGCGAACTTATCGCCTCCATGGGCATCTATGTCTTCGAGCGCCAGGCCTTGTTCGATATCCTCTCCGAGTGCCAAGAGGAAGACTTTGGCAAGGGCATCATCCCGTATGCCATCAAGACGCGCCGCGTGTACGCCTACATGTTCGACGGCTACTGGGAAGACATCGGCACCATCCGGTCGTTCTACGAGGCGATGATAGACCTAACCCGACCGGTGCCCAAGTTCAACTTTTACACGCAGCGTGCGCCCATTTTTACCCGCCCGCGTTATCTGCCGGGGGCCAAGATCACCGCAAGCCACATCGAGCGGGCCATCCTCTCCGACGGGTCCATCGTTGAAAACTGTGAGATCAAGGACTCCATTCTCGGCATTCGCTCCATCATCCGCTCCGGTACGCGCATTTATGGTTCGATTATCATGGGGGCGGACTACTACGAGACCGACCAGGAACGCCAGGAGGCTCTTGCGCGAGGCATCCCAGAGGTCGGGATCGGCCACAACTGCCTCATTGAGCGGGCGATTATCGACAAGAACGCGCGTATCGGCGCCAATGTGCAGATCGTCAACCGCCACAGAGAGGGGTTTGTCAAGGCGGAGAACTTTGTCATCCGCGACGGCATTGTGATCGTCCCCAAGAATGCGATTATCCCACCTGGCACAGTAATCGGCTAATCCAAGCTGCCGGTGCTCGCGGGAGCTTGCATGCTCCTTGTCCCCATTTGTAGGACAACTTTTTGCCTCCATGGCCCGTCTAATTCAACGGTAGCCGTAGGCCGCAGCCATGAGGTAATATGACTGACCAGGCGCTGATCGAGCGGTTTTTGTCTGGCGACGTGGGAGCCTTTAATACCCTGGTGTGGCGCTGGGAAAAACCCATCTACAACTTCGTCTATCGGTATGTGGGTAGCACAGAGGCGGCCCGAGAGGTCACGCAGCAGACTTTTGTCCGCGCCTATACCGGTTTGCGCCGGCTCAAGGATACCGCCAAATTTGCCACCTGGCTACACCAAATTGCCATTAACCTCAGTAGGGATGAGCTCAGAAAGCGGCGCCCCTTTCTCTCTCTTGAAGGCATGAGGATGGACCAGAACGAAGGCGAGCAGGTGCCGGCCGAGCTGTGGGACAACCCTCAGGACAGACCCGACGCTTGTGCGCATCACAGTCACCTTTCGCAGGTACTGCATCGAGCCCTTCTGTCGCTTCCGGAAGAACAGCGAGTGGTGATTATCATGAAACAGTACCAAGGACTCAAGTTCACCGAGATCGCAGAGGCGTTGGCGCAGCCGGTGAATACGGTTAAGTCCCGCCTTTACCATGGCCTGTTGACCTTGCGCCGGCTTTTGGAACAGTGGGGTTATGCCGAGGAGGTGCTAGGTAATGACCTGTGAAGAGTGCCGCAATAAACTCCCTGACTACCTGTACGAGGAGCTGGAAGAGGAGGCCAGCGCGCAGGTGCGCGCGCATCTGGATGCTTGTCAGACCTGTGACGCGGAATTCCACCGCTTGCAGGAGACGCGGTCCATTTTGGCCCAGTGGCCGGATGAGGACCCACACCTGGGCCTAACCTTTGTGGACGTGCGGCAGCCCCTCGTGCCGCACCTTCTGGAAACGTTTCGTGGATGGCGGCGCGTCGGTTTGGCCGTAGGTTTCGCACTGGTGGCTCTTTTCTTGCTCCTGGCGGTGAGCAACACCACGGTTTCCTACCAGGAGGGTCGTTTCACCTTCAGCGCCAGCCTCTTGCGGCGCCCTGCGCCGACGGTGACTCTGGAGATGCTGGAGGCACTCCATCGCGCCACTCTCGAGGCGGCGGCAGAAATGGTGCGCGCCAGCGAGCAGCGTCAGCGTCTGGACTTTGCCCGCACGCTGAACGATTTTGCGCGGCAGATCGAATACCAGCGCCAGATTGACTTGGGCCTGGTAGGGCGCGGACTCGAAGACCTCCATCTCCGCACCATGACGCGGCTGGAGCGTACCGACCGCATGCTTGAAGAGATTGCCCGCATGGCCTCGTACGAGCAGCGCCTCTGGCCAAAATGACCACCGGACGGAAGGCGAGGAGCTCGCTGGGGAGAACGAACCGGAAGGAGATAGCCAATGGATTCCCCGAAAAAAGGCCTACTATCGTACCTCCCGCTGTTGACCGTTTGGTCCCTCCTGTGGGTGGCGACCGACTGGGGTTGGGCCCAGGCGCAAAAGCCGAGAACCATCAACGTGTTTATCGATTGCCCTGACTATTTCTGTGACCAGGAGTTTTTTCGCACTGAGCTCAACTACGTCAACCATGTCCGGGACCGCAAAGACGCCGATGTGCACGTGCTCATCACCTCCCAGGAGACCGGCGGCGGAGGGACCGAATTCACGCTGAACTTCATTGGCCTGCGCACCTTTGCTGGGCGGGAGGACACCCTTCGCTACGTCGCAGGACAGCGCGCCACCGAAGACGAGATACGCCGCGGCCTGGTGCGCCACATGAGAATCGGTCTCATCCCTTACTTGATGCACACGGAGGCCGCGGAAAGGCTGGCCGTCTCCTATACCGCCCCACCAGACACGGCCGCCAAGAAGGTGGTGGACCCATGGAAGTATTGGACGTTCAGCCTCTATCTGCGGGGTTATAGCAGCGGAGAAAAGTCGTACAAGAACCACTACCTCTCCACAAGTCTTTCTGCAAACAAAACTACTGATGCCTGGAAAGTCCGACTCTCAGTGACCGACTACTACAGTGAGAGTCGGTATGAGATTGGAGATGACTACACAGTGGTCAACATTCAGCGCGGCGGCGGGGCTAGGGCAATGGTGGTGCGCAGCATCGATGACCACTTGTCGATTGGCGGGCGTGCCTCTGCGTGGTGGTCTACCTATGACAACATTGACCTCGGACTCCGCGTTGCACCGGCTGTGGAGTTCGACTTTTTCCCCTATAGCCAGTCCACGCATCGCCAGCTCACCTTCCAATACGGGCTCGGAGCTCAAAAATGCCGCTATCACGAAGAGACTATCTTTTTGAAAACGGCTGAGAACCTTTTTGACCAAAGCTTGACCGCGGCCTACGTGATCAAACGCCCATGGGGATCGGTGAGTTCATCCTTGGAGGCGGCGAACTATTTGCACGATGCAAGGAAGTACCACCTGGAACTCAGCGCCTCCCTAGAGGTGCGGGTGTTCAAAGGACTCCGCTTCACCACTGGTGGCTACGTTACCTTTCTGCGCGACCAGCTCTCGTTGCCCCGGCGCGGCGCTTCCCTGGAGGAAGTGTTGCTCCGTCAACGGCAGCTAGAAACCTCCTACAACTATTTTGTCAGCTTTGGCATCAGTTACACGTTCGGCTCAATCTATAGCACGGTCGTCAATCCACGTTTCGAGACGCCTGGGATCATATTTCGCATGTGAC
Organism: candidate division KSB1 bacterium; assembly: GCA_034506335.1. Classification (NCBI taxonomy): domain Bacteria; kingdom Pseudomonadati; species Candidatus Zhuqueibacterota bacterium. Next base: position 264,957 of record JAPDPR010000001.1, on the reverse strand, counting down.
GGCGGAGCCTCGGGGCCTGGGCCCTGAGGCGAGGCAGGAGAAGGAGAACGAAGGTGAAGCACGTGATCTGGCTCAGACCTACCCTGAGCGTACTCTGCGTTGTGCTGCTGGGCGCGTGTCGTGTCCCCTTTTGCCATGCCCAGCGCGTTTCCACGGAGGACCTCAGGACCATGGAGCGGATTCTGGACCGCCTGCTTTTGGGCCAGGCACCTTCCGCTCGCACGGAGACCAGGGGACTGTGGTTGGAGGGTCACGGTGTCCTATTCAGCGTTCCGTACACGGTGACCCAGTACGCGGTGGAACTCGACAGTGCCCGTCCCCCGGACCGGAGCAAGGCCTACCCAGATGTGGCAGGGCTCATCGAACAGGTGACGCAAAAGAGGCAAACCACCATAGGGCGGGCGGTGGATTCAGCGAAGACGGCACTTGCGGTTTTTTTCTCCCGCTGGGCAGGTGCCATGAACAATCTCCGGCCGGAGCATCGCGTGACGGTTGTGGTAGATTTTCAGCTCACAGGGTTCTACGTTCCCACTATGCGGCGGGGAAGAGATGCCCACTCCCCCACGCAGACCCGCCGCTTAATCGCCTCGGCGCGCTTCGCCGACATACTGAGCATGCGCAGAGGTGGTGGTTCGCCGGCGCTGGCAGTCCGTGCCCTCCGTTTCATAGAGGAAAAGGGAGAGGGTCCTGTGGACTCGGAGCTCGCCATCTTGGCGGACGTCGTGGACAGCTACCTGCGTTCTTCGCTAGGAAGCACTCTCTACGGCGGACCGACCCGCGCCCTGCGGGTGCCTGAACTGGGGGTGGTGCTCATGTGCGGCTACCGTGTACCCACCCATTCCGCGGTCACGGGTTTGGACGAAACCTACCGCAAAATGATGGAAAGCCAAGCCAAGGCGATGGAAATGCAGAAGCAGTTGGAGGAAGTAGGGAGGGCCCTGCGGGCATTAGGGCTCGCCCAGCGCGAAACGGAATTGAGACTGCCGGCGTCTTCCGACACAGCAGGGGCGGATACCGCCCAGGAGGCGAAAAGGAGCCGCCAAGAGCGCCAAAGGGCTGCACAAGAAAAGCTGGCCCGGGAGGCGAGACTGGCCAAGGTGGAAAACGACCTGGTCGCCCTGTTGGGGCGCTATTGTCCGGCCTTGTCGTTCCTGTCAGATCAGGAAGCCGTGTTGGTGCTGCTGGAGGTGGGGGCATACAGCGACCCGCAGGCCACTCGCCTGCAAATCGGCGTGAAGATGCGCGACGTGCGCCGGCTGGCGCGCGAGGAAATCACCCCGCAGCAATTCCGCGCCCTGGCCACTGTTACCAGGGAGTGAGGAAACCCGCAGGGGAAGGTCTCTTGCGCGAGGGCTGCGCGATGCACAGCTTCCCCCCAGGACCGGCCAAAACTTGGGATCTTTAAGAACCTACCGACGCCGCAGTACAGAGCCTCGTACCGCCAGGGCTTGGCAGTACTATTGCGGGAGCAGAAAAATCACCGCGCAGAAAAAAAGTACTTGACACGGGAGGGCGGTTTTTATATATTATGCACGCAACCGAGCCTGACCCCCTGATACCGGTAACCCCCCTAATCCCGGTTCAAGTTCAAAGCTCGGTTGCGACTTAAGAAGCCGAGCTTGATACTCCGAAACCGGTAACCCCCCTAATCCCGGTTCAATCAAAGCTCGGTTTCTTTTTTGCCCTGGTAAGGGGCAGGTTGTGCGTCAGAGGCTTTTGCGTGATTGGAGCGGCAAGTTCGCCTCCGATTTTGGTAATGGCGGCTTGCCTTTGCACTATATTATGGGGTAGAAGTGCTTGGAAGGAGAGTGTGGCATGGGAAATCGTAAGAACAAACATAGGCGACTGATACGTGGCGTGCTCGCAGCGACAGCAGTCGTCGGCTTCGTTGCCATTGGGGGGCTGGTGCTGCGCATAGTAGGATTCGCGCCAAAACACCAAGTTGAAGTATTGGAGGAATCGATCCAACAACTACGGGCTTCGCTCAACGCTGACAGCATTCGGCAGTACAATATCCAGAAGGTGATGGCCATCATCCAGATGTACAATCCGGCGATGCCATCAAGCCAGCGCTATGAGATCGCCAACGAGATCTACAACATGTCGCTGAAGTACACCAATTTGGACATCGACCTGCTCTGCGCGGCCATCACCCATGAGACCGCTGGCACGTGGAATCCGGAGATCGTTTCACCTGCTGGGGCCATGGGTCTGATGCAGATCATGCCGGCCACTGGCATGTTTTTGGCCAGCTACGAGGGCATTACCTGGAGCTCGCCGGAAGAGGTGCTGTTTAACCCTATCTACAACATCCGGCTCGGGGCCCGCTACCTAGCCAGCCAGATCGAGTACTACGATGTGGACGGTGGGTTGGCCGCCTACAACGGGGGCGAGAAATGGGCTGCCCTGTGGGTAAAGAGTGGGAGGGATGATAAGGTCTTGCCGCGCGAAACACGGGAGTACCTGCCGGCGGTGTTGTCACTCTATGGCGAATTCGCCAATATGAAATTCTGAGCGCCAACCCTGCGCAGAAGCTGAGTCTCAAAAAGAAAAGAGGCCGGTGCTCAGGCACCGGCCTCGTGCGTTCATGCCCCGTCTAATAGCCGTAGTAGCCGCGGAAGTCCTTGATTGAGGCCTTCTTTTTCAGGTCCGCCAGCCACTCCTGGAATGCGCGGTTCCTCTTCCTCTGCAAGAGCTGGTTTCTGAGCACGGCTTTTTGCTGCTCAAAGTCCGCGTTATTGAACTCCTCCCTCTCCAGCACCTGGAGCAGGTAGGAGCCCCGCCTCCCTTCGATGGGTTTTGACACCCTGCCGATGTCCGTCCCGAAGGCGGCACCAAGGAATTGAGGTTCGCGCCCCACGCCAGGCACAAAACCCCCCATGGTAAACCAGTCGGTGGTTTTCACTTCAAGCGAATCTTGGGCAGCCACCTCTTCGAGGCTCATGCCTGCAGCGATCTTCTTGTAGGCCTCCTCGCACATGCGTTTGGAGCGCTCTCGATTGCTCTGCTGCACCAGAACCGCCCGGATTTGCGGCTCGACGTCCTCAACCGGGCGCATCCGCTCCTTCTGAATATCCGTCACGACCAGCACGACGAACCCACGTGGTGTTTTGATGGCGCCACTTGTAGTTCCCTTGGGGGCGGCGAAAATGAAACGGGAAGTCTGTGGGTCTCGCCCCAATTCTGGAATGAAACCACCCGCGGCAAAAAAGTCACTATGGTGGACCTCGAGATTCTCGGCTTTGGCAAGAGCATAAAAGTCCTCACCCTCACGCAATCGATCAGCAAAGGTCCGGGCTGCATAGTTAGCGTTTTCGATTGTGGCGCGGAGCGGACCGAACTTGAGCAGGACATGCCGCGCCTTCACCTTTTCCGTGCCATCCTCCTTCTTCTTGTCCTCCACCTTTATGATATGCAGGCCGTGAACTGTGCGCACTGGCCCAACTACCGCCCCTATCGGGGCTGCAAAGGCAGCTTCCGAGAATGGCTGCACCATCGTTTCCCGGTCGAAATAGCCTAAATCGCCACCTTTGTCTGCAGTGCCTTGGTCGTCAGAGTAGGTCTCCGCTAGGTCAGCAAAGTCCTCGCCCTGCCGTGCCCTGGTGAGGATCTCTTCGGCGAGCCGATAGATTTCGGCAGTGTCGGCCGCAGTGGCTTGCGTGCTGAACAACACATAGTCAATTTTGCGCTTCTCCGGCTCCAGGAAATCGTTGCGATGGGCGCGGTAGTAATCGAGCACCTCCCGGGGGGCAACCTGTGGCTCCTCCTGGCCGTGGGCGGTCGGGTCGAAGAAGACGTACTTCACGCGTGCGCGTTGCTTCTGCTGCTGGTACTCGCGGCGGATTTCGTCGTCTGTCACCCGCACGCTTGCCACAATGGCCTCTTGCAGCTTCTGGCGCGGAAGGTACAGACGCAGAGCCCGCTCCACATTGCGCCAGTACTCGGCAAAACGATCATCCTGCAGAGCCGCCTGGTAGCGGCGGAGGTCAAAGTTGCCGTCTTCGCCCTTGAACACCTCCTGCTCACGTACGAAGTCAGGCGGCTGCTCAAAGATGTGGTGCTTGATCTCGTCGTCTGTCACCTGGAGGCCGAGCCGTTCGAGCTGTTGCGTCAAGAGGACATTCTCCACCAGGAGATCCCATACGCTGCTGCGGATGCTTTCAATGCCGTACTCATCCACGTCAGAACCGGTGCGCTGGCGGTAGGCAGTCAGCTCGTTTTCCAACGCATTGTCGTACTGCTCCCGCGTGATGTCCTGACCATTGACCACGGCGATGACGCCCTGTTGGAACCGGCTTGAGGTCCCGCACTTAAGCCCACCCATCCCCCACTCGAACACGATGGTGGCAAGGAACGCAAGGACCAGGATCATCAGGATGGTCTTCATACTTTGACGCATTTTGGTCATGAGCGGCATACGCGCTATCCTTTCGCGAAGTGAATCCTCATGTGCCCATAGCCCTGCTGCCGCAGGGGCCCGCTACAAAACGGTTGAAATATACGCCTGGCCCTGCAGAAATGCAAGGTCTTTTTCCTCTTGCGCCATGGCGCTTGGGGAAGGGCCGATGAGGGAGGCACTTGTGCGGGGGTAGCAGAGCGACGGAAGACCCGTGGTCAGCATGCCATAAGTGGTGTGGGAGCTCAGCAGCCCCAGTCTACAGCCCTTTGCGCGCCAGGACAATGGCCTTCTCAAGCTGAAGGTCCCTCTGGCGAAGGATGTCCGTGACGCTTTGCTCGACCACAACGTCGGGGATGACCCCATTCCATTCGATCATCTCCCCATCATGGCGGCGGAAGTACTTGACCGGTAGCCTCAGCTTCTTCCCACTGGGCAGGACAAAGAGCTCGGTGTCGCCGCCACCGCCACCGGAGGTGTCACCGACCACCGTCACAGATGGCAGCTGGCGCAGAAGCTCGGTGAAAACCTCCGCAGCACTGAACGAAGCGCCGTTGATCAGCACCACGAGCTTGCCTGTGTAATGGCGAGCTGCTGGCTGGATGGTGCCGGAGCGCACACTGCCGTCCCAATAATATGCCGTCTCCACGACCGGCCGATCGATGAGGCGAGGGAGTATGTACCCGTAGGTCTTGCCGCTGCCACCAGTGTTGTTCCGGACGTCAACGATTAGGCCGAGCGTGTGGAGGAGGCGTTCCAGTGGCTCGTCCACTTCTCTTACCCAGTCGCCCTTGGCGAAGGTGCTGAAGCGGATGTACCCCACAGCTTCATCGACGAGCCCCAACTCGATCTTGTTTTCACCTACTACTGAGAGAGGTTTGGGGAAGTACTTGCGCAGGAGGACCGGGTCAAATGCCCGGGCATCTCCGGCTCTCGGGGGGCGGTAGTTGACCATGGGATAGCCCGCCTCGCTTTGCACTTCAATGTGCCCATCCCGGAGTGGCACAAAGAGCGCAAAGAGGAGCGGATAGAGTTCGTCCCCCCGAGCACAAGCTGCTCTCGGCTCGAAGGCCACACGGAGGCTGTCCCAGTTGACATTCTTGAAGGTGAAAAAAGGATAGTACTCGTCCGCAAAGCGCCAGGCAGCTTCAAAGTCCTGCAGGTTCAGTTCTGGGGCGCCTTCGGGGACAAGAATGTCTGCGCAGGAACAGAGCACGGAGGTGAGTACCACTACCAGCGGGTATGCCAAGCTGGTCGCTTTCATAGGGCTACCACGATACCAAGATAAATCGTATCGGCGGCAAGGAGCAGATAGTCCCATGCCGAGAGGCGTAGGAGCGACAGCCGGTATCCTGCCCGCGCATTCACCGGCCCCCAAAGAGGGCAGAGGAGGTTCACTTCTGAGAGCGTGAAAAGAGCCTGCCAGGGGGCGAGGGGCCTCACCAGTGACGACTTGCTTTCACGCAGGTCGATCAACTTGCCACCCACTGCGAGGAGGCTCACTTCAGACCTGGCCTCCATTCGCAGGTGGTCTGTGAGCTGGGAGTGGAAGGCAAGAGATGGCCCGACAAGAACGAGCGCCGCAGCGGAGTAAGCGTCGAAGAAGCTGGCCCCGCCTCTGGCGATGCGCTGCACGCGTGAGTAGAGAACAAGCCCGGTACTCGGCCCCAGGAGGAACTGGGTACGCCGACCGAATGGGCGCCACTGGCGCACAGGATAGACCCATGCCAGCCGTAAGGTGCCGGTCAGGACTTGCGCGGAAACCCCATAGTTGCTCACCACCCCGGTGGCCACGTCAAGACAGAGCCCAGCGCGAGGCATGCCGTTTCTTGCGCGCCAGCTAATGGCATACCACCACGCGCCCCCTGTGTACTTTTCTTGTGAAAGAAGCTCATCGCGGACCGCGTGGTGACAGCCGCCGGCCGCCACGCCGATTTCTCCTCGCCTGGCGAGGAAAGACGCATGGGTCTCCTTGGTGCTCGCCTGGCTTGCCAGGCCCCCCACTGCCAGCAGCACTCCTGCCGCCCACGACTTCCAATGCAAAGGCCCCATTGCCACAAGCTCCTCTTGGCTCGACACACTCGCCAGGACGGGGCGAATGAGCTCTGCCAGTGATGCGGGCAAAGCCTCCATGGCAGAACCCGAATGGCAACGATAGCGTTCGGTCAAAGGTAACAGTATCGCCGGAAAAAGTCAAGCTATTTCAACCCCTTTTTGGCCTTGACATTTTGGCAGAACTGGGGTATATTTAAGCCGGCAGTTGGACGCAGGACCGAGGCAATGAGCCGCTTTGAGTTAATCACGGAGCTTGAACCAAAGGGCGACCAGCCCAGGGCGATCGCCGAGCTGACCGAGGGCATCCTCCGCGGCCAGCGCTTTCAGACTCTGCTGGGCGTGACCGGCAGTGGTAAGACGTTCACGATGGCGCATGTCATCGCGAACGTGAATCGCCCGACTCTGGTCATCTCTCACAACAAAACCCTCGCCGCGCAGCTATACGGCGAATTCAAGGGCTTTTTCCCCAACAATGCGGTGGAGTACTTCATCAGCTACTACGACTACTACCAGCCTGAGGCCTACGTCCCGCAAACGGACACGTACATCGAAAAGGACACCTCAATCAATGAGGAGATTGACCGCCTGCGTTTGAAGGCCACCAGTTCACTCTTGTCGCGTCGGGACGTGATCATCGTCGCCTCCGTGTCCTGTATCTACGGCCTCGGAAGCCCTGAGGACTGGCAGGCCTTGCTGGTATTCATCGAACGCGGCCAGCACATTGAGCGCGATGAGCTGCTCTCGCGTCTTGTGGATATCCATTACACGCGGAACGACATTGCCTTTGGGCGCGGGACCTTCCGCGTGCGCGGCGATGTGGTGGAGCTCATCCCTGCCTACGAGGAAGACGCGCTGCGCATCGAGATGTTCGGTGACGAAATTGAGGCCATTTACAGCGTGGATGTGCTGACTGGCGAGGTCAAGGCTGAATTAGAGCGCACGGCCATCTATCCGGCCAAGCACTATGTGACCACCTACCCCAAGTTGGAGCAAGCTATCAAGAGCATCGAGGCGGAGCTGGAGGAGCGACTGGCCTACTTCCGCGCCCACAACAAGCTCCTTGAGGCCCAGCGCCTTGAGATGCGCACGCGCTATGATTTGGAGATGCTGCGCGAGCTCGGATACTGCCCGGGCATCGAGAACTACTCGCGCCACCTCTCCGGGCGCGCGCCGGGTGAACGTCCCTACACCCTTCTGGACTATTTCCCCAAGGACTTTCTGCTTTTCATCGACGAGTCTCACGTGACCATCCCCCAGATTCAAGGGATGTACCACGGGGACCGTTCGCGCAAGGAGACGCTGGTGGAATACGGGTTCCGCCTCCCATCGGCACTGGACAATCGCCCCCTGCGCTTCGACGAGTTCGAATCCCTCATTAACCAGGCGGTGTTTGTGTCCGCCACGCCGGCCGAGTATGAGCTGGAGAAGTGCCAGGGAGTGGTGGTAGAGCAGATCATCCGCCCCACTGGCCTGGTGGACCCCGAGATTGTGGTCAAGCCTGTCAAGGGGCAGATCGATGACCTGGTCAAAGAGATCCGCGAGCGTGTGGCCCGCAACGAGCGCACCCTGGTCACTACGCTCACCAAACGCATGGCGGAGGACTTGACGGACTACCTCGCCGGCCTGGGGATCCGCGTGCGCTACCTGCACTCGGAGATCGATGCCCTGGAGCGGGTGGAAATCCTGCGGGACTTGAGGCTAGCGGAGTTTGACGTTCTGGTGGGGATTAACCTCCTGCGGGAAGGGTTGGACCTGCCGGAGGTCAGCCTCATTGCCGTACTGGATGCGGACAAGGAGGGCTTCTTGCGCTCTGAGCGTTCGCTCATTCAAGTTGCTGGAAGGGCGGCGCGCAACGTGGCCGGCAAGGTGATCTTCTACGCTGACCAGATAACTTCCTCTATGCAACGCGCCATTGAGGAGACCAACCGCCGGCGCATTATTCAGCAGAAGTACAACGAGGAACATGGCATCACGCCTACCACCATATACAAGTCGGTGGAAGATGTATTGGGCGCTACGCGGGTAGCCGACGCCAAAGCGAGCAGGTGGGCACGCGAGGCCGAGCGCACACAGTCGCTGACTGCGCGCTGGAAGAAGATGACCCCCATGGAGCGGGAGCAGCTCCTGGAGCAGTTGGAGGCGGAGATGATGGAGGCGGCCCGGCGCCTGGAGTTCGAGCGCGCCGCAGAATTGCGCGACCAGATCGACGCCCTGCGCGGGCGGAGCAGAAAGCTTAAGGTGCAATTCTAAGCCCTGGGGGATACCATCCCAATACGCACACACGGACGAAGACTATGAAGGTACTGGTGGTCGGAGGAGGTGGGAGGGAGCACGCCCTGGTCTGGAAGCTGGCCCAAAGCGACCAGGTGCGCAAGCTCTACTGCGCGCCTGGCAACGCGGGCATCGCCCAGGTGGCCGAGTGCGTGGATATTGCGCCCACCGATATCAGGCGGCTGGTGCAATTTGCCCGTCGACGCAGAATCGACCTGACGGTAGTGGGCCCTGAGGCCCCGCTGGTCGCCGGCATTGTGGACGAATTCCAGCACCACGGCCTGCGCATTTTCGGCCCCACCGCTGCGGCCGCCGAGCTGGAAGGGAGCAAGGCCTTCGCCAAGGAGTTTGCGCGACGGCATGGCATTCCCACCGCCGCGTTTGCAACCTTCACGGACCCCGAAGCCGCCTGGCGTTACATCGACCGGCACCCGCTGCCCGTAGTGCTCAAAGCCGACGGCCTGGCTGCCGGCAAGGGCGTCGTGGTCTGCGAGAGCCGCGAGCAAGCCCGCGTCGCCTTGGAGGCGATCATGGTCCAGCGAGCCTTCGGCCAAGCAGGGGAGACGGTGGTGGTGGAGGAGTTCTTAGAGGGCGAGGAGGCCTCGCTCCTGGTAGTGACCGACGGCGACAGCTACCGCTGCCTGGCACCTGCCCAGGATCACAAGCGGCTCTTCGATGGAGACCAGGGCCCCAACACCGGCGGCATGGGTGCCTATGCGCCTGCGCCTGTGGTTGATGCGCAGCAACGTCGCCTCATCGAGGAACAACTGGTGCGACCCACTATTCAGGGGATGCTCCAAGAAGGGCGGCCCTATTGCGGTGTCCTCTACTTCGGGCTGATGATCACCCCCCAAGGACCGCGCCTGTTGGAATACAATTGCCGCTTCGGTGACCCGGAGACTCAGGCGGTGTTGCCACTCTTGGCAGACGATCTGCTGGTGCTCATGAATGCCGCCATTGATGGCGAGCTGGCGAAGGTGTCCATCAAAGAGAACACCGCCGCCGCGGTGTGCGTGGTCATCGCCTCTGCAGGCTATCCTGGTTCCTACGAGAAGGGCAAGCCCATTGCCGGCCTGGATCGCCAGTTTCCCGAGAACGTACTCATTTTCCACGCCGGAACGAGGATGGCTGACGGCCAGGTGCTCACCGATGGCGGGCGAGTACTGGGCGTCACGGCCGTGGAGGAGAGCATCCCGAAGGCGATCCGCACCGCCTACGGCGTGGTCAAGCAGATCACCTTTGATGGCGCCTACTATCGCAAGGACATCGGCGCGCGCGCTTTGCAACGGTTGCAGCGGACGTAGAGCAGGAAAGGGACGGAGCAGATGCGGATACTGGTCACGGGAGGAGCGGGTTTCATTGGTAGCCATGTGGTCGATGCGTACATAGCGGAGGGTCACCAAGTCACGGTCGTGGATAATCTGAGCACGGGGAGGCGCGAGAACGTCCACCCCAAGGCGCGTTTCTATGAGATGGACATCCGGGACGCCGCGCTAAACACGGTGTTTGCCGAAGGGGGCTTTGACGTGGTCAACCACCATGCGGCGCAGATGGATGTGCGGCGCTCGGTGGAAGACCCAATCTATGATGCACAAGTTAACGTACTGGGCACCATTAACCTCCTTCAGAACTGCAAGCGCTACGGTGTGCGTACCTTTCTTCTCGCCTCCACCGGCGGCGCTGTGTATGGGGAGCAGAACGTTTTCCCTGCCGACGAAGAGCACCCGACGTGGCCTGCCTGCCCCTATGGTATCACCAAGCTGGCGTGCGAAAAGTACGTTCATTTCTACGGCACCACCTATGGCATGCGCTACTTCATTCTGCGCTATGCGAATGTATACGGTCCGCGCCAGAATCCCTTTGGGGAAGCGGGCGTGGTCGCCATTTTCACCACTCGTCTGCTGACCGGGAAAGAAGCGTTCATCCATGGCGATGGTAAGCAGACGCGTGACTATGTGTACGTCGATGACGTGGTGCGGGCCAACGTGCTGGCCTTGGGTGCTGCCAGCAGCGACTACGTCAACATCGGTACCGGGATCGAGACGGATGTGAACACCATCTTTGCCAAACTCAATGGGCTATGTGGCGCGCATCAGAAAGAGGTGCACGATGCGCCAAAAGAGGGCGAGCAGCGGCGGAGCGTGCTTAACATCGCCAAGGCCAAAGAGGTACTGGGGTGGGAGCCTGAGGTGAGCTTGGATGAGGGTCTACGGCGGACCGTGGCCTGGTTCCGAGCGCAGCTGCAGACGGCACAGGTGTGAGCGTTGGACGACCAGGAGCAGACAACGGCGTCTTGGGCGGAGGAGACAGGCTTTGTCGCGGTCTCCCAGGCGATGCAGCGCGTGCTGCGAGCGGTGGAGCAGGTAGCACCCACCGACATTTCGGTGCTCATCACTGGGGAAAGCGGCACGGGCAAGGAGCTCATTGCCAAGGCCATTCATGCGGCAAGCCTGCGCAACGATCACCCGCTGGTGGTGGTTAACTGCGGCGCCATCCCAGAGGGGATACTCGAATCGGAACTGTTCGGACACGAGAAAGGTTCCTTCACCGGCGCAATTGGGACCAGAAAGGGGTACTTTGAGATCGCCGACAAGGGCACCATTTTCCTGGACGAAATCGGCGAAATGCCTCTTGCCACCCAGGTCAAGATCCTGCGCGTCCTGGAGTACAAGGAGTTCATGCGCGTGGGCGGCAGTAGCACGGTGAAGGTGGACGTGCGGGTCATTGCCGCCACCAACAAAGAGCTGGAAGCCGAGGTCAAGAAAGGCACTTTCCGCCAAGACCTCTTCTTCCGGCTGAATGCGGTCACGATTCACGTGCCCCCTTTGCGGGAGCGGCGCGAGGATATTCGACCAATGGTCGATCTATTCGTGCGCCGCTTCTGTCGCGATAACCACATCGAGTTTGAGGGCTTCACTGAATCCGCCTACCACATGTTGGAAAACTATCCGTGGCCCGGCAATGTGCGCCAATTGAAGAACCTGGTGGAGAGCATCATCGTGTTGGAAAAAGGAAAGCGTGTCTCCGATCAGGTTCTGGCGCGCCACCTGCTGCCCCCTGGCGAAGGAGAACGCAGTTTGCCCGTGCCGGTGGGCAAGACGGTGGAACAGGTGGAACGCGAGTTTATCTACCGCGCGTTGGTGGAGTTGCGCAATGAAATCGCTGAGTTGCGCCGGCTCATCTACGACGGCCTCATCGCACCCCGCGGCCTGATGCCATGGCGAGGCGCCCACCCAGAACCGGTGGTGGATGTGGCCGTAGACGAGCAGCATGAGGAGACTGTCCACGCCCTGCGCGACAGCGAACGGGAGGCGATTCGTAAAGCGTTGCAGGCCACCAACAATAATCGCCGAAAGGCGGCAAAGTTGTTGGGCGTGTCGGAACGGACCATCTATCGCAAAATCAAGCAGTATGGTCTTTAGAGCTCCATACATTTCTGTACTGGCCCTGGTGGCGATGCTGCTGCCGTCTTGTGCCTACTACTCTTTTTCCCCAGGGAGCGCCTCGCACATCAAGACCATTGCCATCCCCTTGTTCGAAGACCGCACCGCCGAGTTTGGCATCAGGGAGCAGATGACCGAGGCCCTGGTGCAAGAGTTCACGCGCGACAACACCCTGCGCATCGTAGAGCGAGATGCCGCGGACTCGATACTGGAGGGGGTCATCGTCTCCGTGACCGACCGGGCTGGCCCCTATGACAAGCAGGAGATGGTACAGGAGCTGAAGGTTTACATTACGGTGGACGTGCGTTACTTTGACGTGAAGAAGAACCAAGAGGTCTGGAAGGATCGCTTGACCCAGTGGGGGGCATACGACCCGAATGCGGGTGGCACCGCCGCGCGCCAGGAGGGGGTGAGTGAAGCTATTCGCAAGCTGGTCACTGAGATCCTGAACAGAACCGTAGCAGGGTGGTAGGGCGGAGGCTTCCCTGCAGGAAGTTGTCAGCACATAGGACCCTTCTGCTGTATGAAAAACCGTGGCGGTCGAGGTGGGGCCGCAGAGGGTCAGAAGGGGTACTCGATCTAAGGCGGGGATGCACATATGACAACACCTCCACACATTGCACAAGAAATCATAGCCGAGCTTGAACCGGTGCTTGCTCAGCACCCGGACTCCATGCGCTTTGCCCGACTGGCTGATGCATACATCGCCGTCGGCAGGCCGGACAAAGCGGTGGCGGTGTGCGAACAGGGCCTGAAGTACCACCCTCGCTACGTCACTGGCAGGCTGGTGCTGGCAAGGGCCTTCATTGCGCAACGCGAACAGACCAAAGCCTTACACGCGCTCAAGGCGCTCCTGGACCAGGACCCGCGCCACCCTCTGGCGTGGAAGTGTTATGGAGACTTGCAGCACAGCGTGGGCAAGGACGAACCGGCGGAGCTGAGTTACGCGGAGCTCTTGAACCTGGACCCTTGGGATGAAGATGTGCGCGCCGCATACAACGCTATGCGCCAACACAGGCTCTCTCCCTCCGAGGAGGAAGCCGCCGCGCCGGCGCCTTCAAGCACCGCCGCCGAAACGCCGACCTTAAGCCCTCAGCCTGACGCGGTAGAGGACCGGTTCTCGTACATCCTGGACGACATCTTTCACGAGGAGCAACCCCCTCCTGCAACGGTGGAAGAGGAGGAAACTCCCGAGTCTGAAGCTGTGGACATCCAGGAGTTTTTTTGGCCCGAGTCGGAGGCGCCTGAAACTGGCCTGGAGGAACTTGAGCCAAGGATCGAGGAACCTCCAGTCGAACCAAGCACTTCTGAGTCTGTGAGTGAGCAGCTGTTCGAGAGGGTGGAGGAGCCACCTCCTGTCCCGGAGGCGCTGGCAGAAGAGCCTCCTGCGCCGGCTCCTACGCCCCAGGAGCCCACTGCCGAAGAAGAACGTATCGTCACGCCTACGCTGGGTGAGATTTATGCGGCCCAGGGCCAATATGCAAAGGCCATCAGTGTATTTACGATTCTGGCACGCAAGCACCCAGACAACCCCCGGTTCCGCGAGAGGATTGAACAGCTGCAGCGGAAACTGGATGAGTCCACAGGCAAGGAGTGAGCCGGCCTTTCCTGGCACTGAACGGCCTGCTTCTGCCGCGGGGGGACGCAGGTCCTTCCGCTGGCGGTGGGGGTCAAGTGTGACGGCTCCCTTCGAGACCCACCCCGAAAAGGGGACGTGAACGGTTCGGCTGCTGGCGCAGGCCACGCCGCACCCGACAGATGGGAGCGCTTGGTCCGTTGACTGCTGCGGTGCGGAGGCTGGCGCTGACAGGCCTACGCTCCCGTCTTCTCCATGCGAGCGAGATTGAGTTTCATTATAGAACGGGATGTATCCTGTTGGGGAAGCCCCTTGCACGGAAGGTGCGCGCGAACTCGGTGCAAGACGGACCTTTAGAAGCCACTTTGCGGGTAGCGGGCTGAGGTAATAGCGTGATGTGCCGACGCTGTCGTTGGGTTGTTGTCGTGCGTCCACAGTGTGACCTGTCAGAAGGTGCCGAGCACAAACCTCTCGTGGCGATGCCCGGCACGACGTGTTTGCCCAATTCTGTCGCGTCACGGGAAAGGGCACACGCAATGCTGTGGTGTGGAGGTCACTAGGGGCAATTCGGGTGGCAGTCTATGAGCTGGAGCAGCCACCTGCGCTCCCGAGGCAGCCAAGGACTCTCTCGCCTATCACCTTGGTCACTGTTAAGCGCATCGTGGGGAAGGTCTTTGCCAGAAGGGGGATCGCGAGAGAATAAGGCAGTGGTTTCACTCTGTGCCGAGTCGTCTGGGCACCCTGCTGCAAGGGGAACAGAAGGTACGCCGTTGTGCTGCTGGTATCCTCATCTGGAGGGAGGCCCCGGGGCGCTAGCGCGGAAAGTGAGGTGTGGGCGGTGAAGATCTTGATGCTTTTGCCACAGCCATTCTTTGAACCCCGTGGTACTTCTTTTAGCTCGCTCCATCGCCTGCGCGCCTTGGCCGACATGGGGCATCATGTGGACTTGCTCACCTACCCTTTCGGCCGCGACATCAGCCACCCCAACGTGCGCATCGTACGCATCCCTAGGCTGCCCTTTGTCCGAGGCGCACGTGTTGGGCCATCGAAAGAGAAGCTGCTCCTGGATCTGGTGTGGATGATCCCTTGGTCGGTGCGCATGGTGCTCCACACTCGTTATGACCTGATTCATTCCCATGAGGAGGCTTGCTTCTGGGGCGCAGTTCTGGCAAAGTGGCGCGGCATACCCCATCTGTACGACATGCATTCCAGCCTCCCCCAGCAACTTGTGAATTTCCGATATACCACTTCGGGCTTGGCCCTGGGATTCTTCCGCTGGGCGGAGAAGAAGACCCTGCGGAATGCTCGGGGCGTAATTGCCATTTGTCCAGAGTTGGCTCGGCACGCTGCCACGGTGGCGCCCTGCACCCCGATCACAGTTATCGAAAACGTTCTTGAAGTGGCCGACCCGCCCAACTCGGTGCGCAAGAGCCCTGAGGAATTGCGCCGGCAGTACCACCTTGACGGACGCAGGGTGGTGCTCTATACGGGGACATTTGAGCCATATCAGGGCATTGACCTGCTCATTGACGCGGCGGCTGAAGTGGTCCGACGATTTCCTACCGCGCTCTTTCTGTTGGTGGGGGGCAGGCCGGAGCAGGTCACTCACTATCGTCGACAAGCTGAGGAGCGCGGCGTTAGCGCTCACTGCCTTTTTGCAGGGGCAGTGCCCCCAGAGCGCATCAAGGACTTTTACCGGGTGGCCGACGTGCTGGTAAGCCCCCGCTTCGAAGGGACGAACACGCCGCTCAAAATCTACTCTTACCTGCGCTCCGGCGTGCCCATTGTGGCCACTGATCACCTCACCCACACGCAGGTCTTGAACAACCGGGTGGCCATGCTGACGGGTATCTCGCCTACTGCGCTGGCGGACGGCATTGTGAGCGTGCTGGGCGACGCGGCCCTGGCCACGCGGCTGGCGCGTGCGGCACGAGCACTTGCCGAGGAGCGTTACAGCCCTGCTGTATACCATGATAAGCTTCGCACCCTGCTGGAACAGGTGGTGGATGGTCCATCCAGACACCATCGTTGATGCTCAAAAAACGGTTTGGGTCATTCGGTTCTGGTAAAGGAGAGCTCTGATTGCATGGAACGGAATCCGCAAGCACTGTCCGACCACGTTTTTGATGTGCTCATCATCGGTGGGGGGATCTATGGGGCCACCGCCGCCTGGGAAGCATCGCTCCGTGGGCTGTCGGTCGCGCTCATTGAACGCGGCGATTTTGCGTCCGGTACCTCTGCCAACAGCCTGAAGATTATCCACGGTGGCCTGCGTTACCTCCAGCATCTGGACCTGAAGCGGGTGCGCGAGTCCGTCAGGGAGCGCCGTATCCTCCTCAGCATCGCGCCCCACTTGGTTCATCCCCTCCCGTGCGTGATGCCCACCTACGGCCACCTGATGAAGGGAAGTGAGGTGATGCGCCTTGGTCTTCTGGCCAATGACCTCCTCAGCTTTGATCGCAACCGCCTTGCGGACCCAGACAAGTGGATCCCCGCTGGGCGGGTGATCTCCCGCAAGCAGGTGCTGGAACTTTTGCCTGGCATCGACCCCGCTGGGGTCACCGGTGGGGCGTGCTGGACCGATGCGCAGATGTACAACTCTGAGCGCGTAACTTTGGGTTTCTTGTTTTCGGCGGCAAGAGAGGGGGCGCAGCTTGCCAATTACGTGGAAGCTACCCGCCTGTTATGCAAAGAGGGGCGGGTGATAGGTGTGCACGCTCGCGACTCGCTCAGCGGGGCGACCTTCGATATTCGTGCCAGGGTGGTGGTCAACGCCGCCGGTGGCTGGGTCAACGAACTGCTAGCCGCCAGCGGATTACCCCAGGTGCCAATGCGCCTTTCCACCGCCATGAATATCATCGTGCGCAGGCAGTTGCTTGATGGCTATGCTGCAGGCGTGTACGGCCGCTTCAGCTATCCCACCCCCAAGGGCGGGCTGTACGGTGGTCGCCATGTGCTCTTCATGGCGCCGTGGCGGGGGCGGACTATCATCGGCACTTTTCATCGCCCCTACCATGACGCCCAGGTGCGCCTGGTGGTCACGGAGCAAGAGGTTGAGCAGTTTCTGCAGGAAGTGAATAGCGCCTACCCGGGTGCGCCGCTGCACGCTGAGGAGGTGCTCTTTGTGCACAAAGGCTTCTTGCCTATGGATGGGATCAATCCCAAGACGGGCGAAGTGGTGCTCACCAAGCACTATCGGCTGCACGACCATGGGCGCGCCGGCGGTCCTGAAGGCCTCATCTCAGTGGTCGGCGTCAAATACACCACTGCGCGGGATGTGGCGGAAAAGCTGATAGACATGGCGTTGCGCAAGCTTGGCCACGAACCGACTCCCTCGGCCTCGCGCGCTCGGCCCCTAATGGGAGGGGAGATCACGCGTTTCAGCTCTTTCTTGGAGGAGGCAACGGCCCGCACGCGGGATTCTATCACGCCGGAGCAAGTACGGCACCTGGTGTTTACGTATGGTTCCGAATACCAGCGAATTCTTGCCTACGGACAGGAGGACGCGGAACTGCTAAGGCCAGTGCACGGAGCAGGCGAGGTATTGCAGGCAGAGGTGGTGCACGCAGCGCGCGAGGAAATGGCTTGCACCCTGAGCGACGCCTTGCTTAGGCGTACCGACCTTGGCAGCGCCGGCTACCCCGGTGACGAGCCTGTGGTGTCGTGTGCCAAGTTGATGGCGAAGGAGCTGAGATGGTCCCCGCAGCGACTGGCAAAAGAGACTGACGAGGCCCGGCGCGCCTGTCGACCCGAGTACGAAGCCGGGCTAACCGCGGACAGGACTCCTGCGAAAATGGTCATCCGCTCCCAGGAAAAGGTGCTGGAACGGGCAGGGCAGAAAGGTTAGGTACTACCCTTGCTTGAGGAGGCGACCATAGAGCACCCTCGGGCCACGGTGCGGCGAATCTTGGGCCCATTTCACTTGGCCCTCTTCCTGACCGTCGCCCTGGTCAACCTGAACAGCACTCCTGTGGTGGCAAGCATCGGCCCAGGTGCCTTGCTCCTTTGGTTACTCGGTTTTCTCCTTTTCTTGCTCCCAGAAAGCATCGCCGTTTTGGAGCTCTCCCGCCGGTATCCACGCGAAGGGGGCATATACAACTGGACCAAAGCCGCTTTCGGTGATGCTCATGCCTTTGTGTGCGGGTGGTGCTACTGGACCAATAACATCTTCTACGTCCCCACGCTCCTCTTCTACGTTATTGGCTTCACTGCTTTCATAGGCGGCGAAAAGACTGCCTACCTAAGCCAGACGCCCGCGGCGATGGCGAGCATCTCCTTATCCCTGCTGGTGCTTATCACCCTTGTGAATATCCGCGGCTTTGAGGTGGGGAAGTGGGTACAGGGCATCGCAGTGTTGGCCACAGTCATGACTACCGCCGTGGTAGTCGCGGTAGGCATCCTGGCTGTTCAGCGACGCGGGATGGCCAACCCACTGTCCGTATCCGCGCTCACTACGCCGTTACACGATTTGCGCGCTTTTTCTCTGCTGAGCATCGTCTGCCTCAACTACGTGGGCCTGGAGCTGGGCTCAGTGCTCGGTGATGAAATCAAACGACCATCTGTTTCCATCCCACGGGCGGTTGTGGTTGCCGGGGTGTGTACTGCGGGTCTGTACCTCCTTTGCACCTTCGCCCTGCAGGCGATTGTTCCCGCGCAGAAGATCGGCCTGATCGAGGGGCTCTTGCAGGGGGTGAGCATTGCTGCAGCCGACCTCAAGCTCCTTTGGCTGGTGCCACCTATTGCCATTTTGATGAGCCTCAACGCGGCAGGCAATACCTCGGTGTGGTTAGCAGGGTCGGCGCGCATCCCGTTCGTAATCGGCCTGGACCGCTACTTGCCCAGCGCCCTTGGGCGCACCCACGCGCGTTACCTAACCCCCTACGTATCGCTCCTGGTGCAATGCGCCGCTTCGGGTCTTTTCATCCTCTTTACCGCGGTGGGTTCGACCGTGAACGAAATGTATCTGATTCTACTTCAGGCCACCACGATCTTGCAGCTCATCCCTTACCTCTACATGTTCGCGGCCTTGCTGAAGGTGCGCGTGACCCCGCACTTGGCTGCGGCGGAACAGGGCTTTTTCAAGCGCGGATGGGTGTGCGTGCAAGGGGGCACCCTAGGCCTGACCGTCACCACCGCCGGCCTTGTGCTCGCATTGCTCCCGAGCCGTAGCGTCAGCCACGTTGGTGTTTTCGAGGTGAAGCTCTTGGTCTGTGTGGCAGCTTTCCTTATTCCCGCCAGGGTTGTATTCCAGCACCATCGCCGCCAAATCGCCGCCAAATCTCTGGCGCCCCAACCACTAGAAGTTCTGGCTGAGTAGCCCGCGGAACCGTAGGCTCACCCAAGCGCAAAGGTAGAGGTGTCCCTGATGAGCGGGAGCGCTGACGAAGCGCCACGCCAGTTTCTGCCTCTGCGGCATGAATGTGCGCGGCGGGACAACCCCCAGGCCAAAGCTTGCGCAGTGAGCTGTCGCATACCCCGAGACGGGAAGAGGCCCGGCAAAGCGCTTTTTTGGACGCACGCACCTGTCTGCCTGAAGTGTGCCTGAACGTGCGAGCAGAAATATGTGCCTGGGCAGTCATTTTCGAAAAGCTAGGGCCTCAGGGGGAGTGGCCCGGTGAGTGTTTGGGGCTGAGCGCTGCCGCGAGACCGCGCTTTTAGGGGTTGACAGACCCCCAATTGTTTACTATATTTCAGACTGCGCGCGCGGCTAGCTGTCTTCACGAGCTGCTCCCCTCTGCGGTTCCCGCTAGGGACAGCGCGCTAATGCCACCTGGGAGTCGTTGATGGCACGCAAGAGCAAGAAAGCGGTCGCATTCTTTTGTCCCCAGTGTCGCTTAGACCGCCCGATGAAGCGCGCCGGCAA
This sequence comes from candidate division KSB1 bacterium, assembly GCA_034506335.1. NCBI lineage: Bacteria > Pseudomonadati > Candidatus Zhuqueibacterota bacterium. The sequence continues at coordinate 245,353 of JAPDPR010000001.1, read as the reverse complement.
GGGTCTGGGGGGCGAAATTATCTGGTTGCGCTGCACCGTGTGCGGCAAGCGAACCCTTGTGAACCGTCAGGAGTGGGAGGACCTCCTGGCCGGCCGCGAACGTAAAGATAGGCCCACCCTTCAAGAGTATCACCCCAGCGCCACATTTGCCATCGGTCAAGAGCTCTACCACCCCGTCTGGGACGACACTGGACAGGTCATTCGCAAGGAGGTGACTAGCGGTGGACAGCACATGATAGTGGTGGCTTTTGCCCGTCTTGGTGAAAAGAAGCTCGTGGAGAGCCTGGGTGTCGCCTAAAGGCGCTCCGACGGCGCCGATGCCGGCCCCTGTTCGTATGAGGCTTCCCTCACGTGGTGACCAGCTTTCGCAGCCAGCAAAGGAGGTGAGACGCCACGCCCCTACCGCAGTTGTGAGCCACACGCTGTCAAGCGATGAGTGCGACCCTGAGTGCACGCGGAGCGGGCTGTAATGCCCGACGATCCTGTCGCAAGGTAGGTCTATGGCCAAGAAGAGCTACGTTACAGAGTCCCACTTTAAGCAGTCGATTGAAAAGTACCTAGAGGAGATTGGCAACTACTCGCCACTCCCTCCTGAGCAGGAGATAGAGTTAGCGCGACGCATCCGCAATGCGGACACCGAGGCATTGGAGCAGCTCGTCAAAGCAAACCTACGCTTCGTGATCAGCGTCGCCAAGGAGTATCAGGGACAGGGGCTACCGTTACAGGACTTGATCAGCGAGGGGAATTTGGGGCTCATCAAGGCCGCACAGCGATTTGACGAGACGCGCGGTTTCAAGTTCATCTCCTATGCCGTGTGGTGGATCCGGCAGTCCATTTTGCAGGCGCTTGCCGAGCAGTCGCGAGTGGTGCGGTTACCACTCAATCGTGTGGGGGCGATCAACAAAGTGGGGCGCACCTTTGAGGCCTTGGAGAAGGCCTATGGCCGCGAACCAAGCATGGACGAGATTGCTGATGAGATGGACCTGAGCACGCAGGAGGTGGCCGACGTGCTCAGAAACGCTGCCCGCCACATCTCCCTGGATGAGCCGCTCAGACAGGAGGAGGGGACCAGCCTCCTGGACGTCTTGGAGAGTGACCGCTACGATCCACCGGATGGCACGCTCATGCGCGAGTCACTGCGCAACGAGATCGATAAGGTGTTGGCCACCCTGCGTCCCAGGGAGGCCGAGATCCTCCGGCTATACTTTGGCCTTGATGGTGACCGCCCCTTGACGCTGGAGGAGATAGGTGAATACTTTCGCCTCACTCGGGAGCGCGTGCGGCAGATAAAGGAGAAGGCCCTGCGCCGCTTACGGCATCGCTCGCGCTTAGAACCTCTGCGCAAGTACTTGGGTTGAACTGGACCACGGGGCCCCCATCACGGTGGTGGGGGCCCTCCTGTCTTCTGTCGATCCCTCAAGCGGGCACAAGGCAAGAGAGCGCCTGCGGCAGGAGTTCAAAGGTTACGGGCGCTCGACCGGGTTGCTCCCCGTCCAAGTCCAGCAGCACCTCGTCACCCGAGGTCACCGTCACCCGCCGGCCGCGGAAATAGCGCACCTTGGGGTGGGCGCCCAGGGTACCGCGATAGAGTCTGGGCACATTGCCAATGACCTCCAGCCTACCCACATCGCCGATGACCACCACCTCGAACAGCCCGTCGTCGGCGCGGGCCTCGGGTGCCACCCACATGCCACCTCCAAAGTATTGGCCATTGGCGACAACCACCGCGTTCACCGTGACGATCTCGTCGATGACCTCATCGATCGTCAAGTGCACCAGTTTGTTAGAGTACGTTGCCAGTGTGGTCACCAAGCCACCCAGGTAGGAGAGAAAGCCTCCGAGGGCCTTGCTACTGCGGTTAACGCGAGCTACCACCGCGCCGCTGAATCCCACATCTCCCACGTTGACAAAGAGGCGCTGGTTGTGTCCTCCCTGATGATCCACAAAAATTGCCCGCCCGAGGTCCACACGCCGCACCGTGCCTCCCGCAAGCACCTCGGCGGCACGCCGAATATCAGGTGGAATACCCAAGGTCTTGACAAGGTCCTTCCCAGTTCCCAGGGAAAGGATTCCCAAGCGCGTGTGGGCGAGTGCTGCCGCAAGGCCATTAACCACCTCGTTGACCGTGCCATCGCCCCCTGCGGCGACTACCAGGTCGAAGCCTTGCGCCGCGGCCTCCCGCGCTAGCTCGATAGCATGGCCGGCTCGCTCCGTGAAACGGACCTCAAAAGGCTCCTTCAGGACATCGCTCAACACGCGAGCACAGACGGGCCACTCACGACCGGCCCTGCCGTTTGCCGCCTTGGGATTGACGATGACGCACAAGGGCATAGATGTGAAACGCCTCGATTGTTCCGACCTCTCCATCTGTTCAACGCTTCCGGCTGCCTGGCTTGACAAGTGGCAGGCCCCGTTTGCACAACGGGCATTTGTCCGGGGAATAGGTGACGACCTCAAGGCGCATGACCGAGAAGAGGTCAACCTCAAACTTGGCTTTGCCGCCACTGCGGTCCACGATGGCGCCAAGGCCCACCACCTCGCATCCGGCCTCGGTGGCTAAGGCCATGACCTCGCGCACTGAGCCGCCGGTGGTAATGACGTCCTCCACAACCAGCACTCGCTCACCTGGTTGCAGCTCAAAGCCACGACGGAGGCACATCTTGTCTTCTTCGCGCTCGGCCCAGATGGAACGCCTGCTCAGCTGCCTGCCCACCTCCTGCGCCACCACGATTCCGCCAATGGCGGGCGCAATGACTACATCCACGTCCGCATCGGCAAAATGCTCCGCGATCTCGCCGCAAAGGGCTTCGGCGTAGTGGGGGTACTGCAGGACCTTGGCGCACTGGAAGTATTGAGGGCTGTGCAGCCCAGAGCTCAGCAGGAAATGCCCTTCCAACAGCCCGCCACTGCCCCGGAATATGCGCATGACTTGTTCTCGTTCCACCATGAGCCTCCTGTGTTGAAAGTGTCACGTGTACGTGCCAGGACGATCCTCACCGGCTCCGTTTGCGAGCCCGCGCGGCATTGATGGCATCGCGCAAGGATTGTGCCTCGGCGCGCGCAGCTTCGGCAAAATCCCGCCCGGAAGACTTGAAGATAATCCCCCTGCTCGAATTAAACAGGGCTAGACCGCCACGGTCATCTGTTCCATTCGCGACGGCCGCTTCCAGATCTCCTCCTTGGGCCCCGATCCCAGGGATGAGAAAGGGTAACGTAGGAGCAAGGCGTCGTACCGCCGCCAATTCATTGCTGTGGGTCGCACCCACGACCAGGCCGCAATTGCCCAGCCTGTTCCAGCGGTTTACCACGGTGGCCGTGTATTCGAACAAGCGCACCTGGCCATCGGAGAAGTATTGAAAATCCTTAGCCCCTGGATTCGACGTCAGACACAGGAAAAACACCCCGTGCCTCGGGCTGGCAAGAAACGGTTCCACCGCGTCGTAACCGAACAGCGGATTAGCCGTGGCAGCGTCAAAGTCGAGGAGTTCAAAGATCGCCTTCGCATACAGACGGGCCGTATTGCCGATATCGCCGCGCTTGGCGTCGCCGATTGCCAGACAATCAGACGGGATCGCCGCGCGCAACTGTTCCAGTGCATGCCACCCTTCAGAGCCGTGGGCTTCGAAAAAGGCAAAGTTGAGTTTGTAGGCGGCCGCGAGATCGTGGGTGGCCTCAATGACGGCGCGCCCAAATTCGACCATGGCCCTCGTACCACCCCCAAGGTGGACTGGCAGCCGCTCCTGTTCGATGTCCAGACCCACGCAAAGAAGGCTTTCCTTCTCCTGGGTCACCTGTTGCAAGCGATCGGCAAATGTTTCTGCCACTGAAAAGCCCTCCGCAAGGCAGTTGGACAATTCATTGTTCCAAGTTAGCAGAATCACCGCAAATAATCAACAGGAAAATGCCAGGGCGATTTTTTCCCTTGCTTCTTTGCTGGATTTTCCGGAAATTCTCACTACGAAAAGCACCTCTCATCGCAAAGCGGTAAGCAAACCAGGGAGTGCGCAATGCTGGCCGATGTCCAGGAAGCGAAGCCTGCCCGTCGCCGGAGGGCTCGACACACCAAGATTTTCCTCGGCCTGGTGGTCGGCGCCACCTGTGGCGTGTTGTGCAATGTGTTTTTCCCCCAAGCCCCCGGTGTGCAGACGGTGCAAAAGTACCTCACCGACCCGTTGGGGCGGATTTTCCTGAACATGCTGATCATGGTGGTCATCCCTCTGGTCTTTTCCAGTCTTGCCCTGGGCGTGGCGCAAATAGGGGACCTGCGTCAGTTGGGTCGCGTGGGCTTGCGCACCATGTGCTACTTCCTGTTAGTCACCGCAGTGGCGGTCATCATTGGTTTGGTGCTTGTGAACCTCATCCGCCCGGGTGACCGCCTGCCGCAGAGTACCAAGGAGCAGCTTCTTGCTACGTACTCGACCCAGGCAGAGGAGGCCAAAGGGGCGGCCGAGCAGGCGCAATTTGGCATTCAGACTTTGGTGAACATCGTACCGCGCAACCCCTTTGCGGCGGTGGCCAAGCCCAACCCGGACATGCTCGCACTGATTTTCGTGTCCCTCATGGTAGGGGTCGCTCTCACTCTTGTGGCCAAGCCCAGAGCATTGCCTCTTATCCACCTCCTCGAATCCGTCAACGACGTGACCATTGCCTTGATCGGCATCGCCATGCGGTTGGCGCCGTACGGCGTGGCCGCGCTCATCTTCAGCGTCACCTCTCGCTTTGGTTTTGACCTGCTCTCGGCTCTGGCTGTGTACGTCGTGACGGTACTGGGTGGGCTGGCGATCCACCAGTTTGCGACATTCTCGGTCTTGATCGCCACATTCGCCCGCTATAGTCCGCTCAAGTTCTTCCGAAAGGTACAGACGGTCATGCTCACCGCCTTTTCCACCAGCTCCAGCAGTGCCACTCTGCCGACGACCATGGCCGTGGCACAGGAGAACCTGGGCATTCCGCAAAAGATTGCTGGGTTTGTGCTCCCGCTGGGTGCCACGATGAACATGAACGGCACGGCGCTCTTTGAGGGGGTGACGGTGCTGTTCTTGGCGCAGGTGTTCGGGGTGCAGCTTTCGTTCGGAGTGCAGGTGGTGGTGGTGATCATGAGCGTGCTGACTGCGGTCGGAGCAGCCGGTGTGCCGTCTGGTTCCATCCCTCTTCTGATCATCGTTTTGACCATGGTCCGCGTGCCAGCGGAGGGGATCGCAATTATTCTGGGCGTGGACCGCATCCTGGACATGTGCCGTACAGTCCTGAACGTCACGGGGGATATTACCTGTGCCGCCTATGTGGCGCGTGCAGAAGGGTACGCGTTGAGGGAATAGCGCCACAAGGAGGCACTGGGACCCAGCAAATGGGAGGAGCGGAGGATGAGTGGTGGGGATCTCAGGCGCGGCGTCCGTTCATTGGTGGCGAGGTGGGCTTGCTTGTGCTGGGCGACACAGGCATTTGCGCAACTGAGTGTCATTTCCACGGCGCCAATGGATGGCACTACTGCCGTGAGCACCAGCCCAAGGATCACGGTGGTGTTCACGCACCCGCTGGATGCCGGCGCGCACTTTATCACGGCCGGGTCGTTCGTCAACGACGGCCTGAGTCCACGCGAAGCGGTCCTGCAGGGACCTATGCGTTCCTTAAGCATTGACGGTAAGGCTCTATTCCTGGAGATCACGCTGAAGGCCGGCAGCAGGGTGCAGTACACCGTCCTGGGCGCCCGCAGTGTGACAGGTGAGATGCTGGAACCGCCCTATACCCTCGCCTTTACTACGGCGGACTCTCTGCCCAAAGGCTCGATATCCGGGACGCTGACATGCCCGGAACGTAGTCCGGTGGGGTCTTTCGTGGCGTTGATGAAAGGGGACCCTTTTGACGGAAGAACCCTCCTGGACATCGCCAGAAGCGGCAGGTTCTACCTCTGCGCGGACAAGGCGACCTGCGCCGCAGTTGCCCAAAGGGGAGATGGCCTCTTTGCGGTAAAGTATGTGCCGGCTGGCACCTGGTATCCCATTGCAGTTAGAGACCTCAATGGCGATGGGGAGTTGAGCCTTTTCGATGACGCCTGGGGCATGGTGGATGCCAATTTCGACCTCAAACCCGATAGCCTCGTGCTGGGTGACGGTGAGGTGCGAAGGGGGCTGGACCTTGTTCTGAGGCCTTGGCTGGTGCCGCAGACAGCGCGCGAGGCGATCAGCAGCCAATCGGGCCTGGCCCGAACATGGGCCGGTGATGCAGCGCCTTTCTACCTGGTGAGCAGAGCAGCGGAGAGCACGGGGAGGGCATGGGAATGGCAAGCCCAATTCCATTCGGCAGACCGGGACTCGCATCGGTCTGTAGTCTCGGTGGGGAGGCTCTGCGGTTACGAGTCCGGCCCGCCGCACGGCGATCTCTTCCAGAGCCTTCCCCAAGGATGGGTTGACAGCCCTGCGGTCATGGACAGTGCCTGGGCGGCCCTTGAGCGCTTGCTGCTCACGCCAGTCTCCATCGATAGCGTGCGCATGGAACTCGGTTGGTCCAGCCGCCACCTGCCCTTGCCCTACGCGCGCCCAGAACACCTCTGGGGCCTGCACCTGGAACCTTTGTGGCGCGTCCACTGCTATGGTGAGGGGGGGATGTTCAGAGAAGTCCTGATCGAGCCGTTTGCGGGGCAGGTGGTCAGGGTGTTTTCCCGGTGCACATTGAGCGCGCAGGAGGCGCTCGCGGCGGCCCAGGAAGCAGCGAGCACCGCACTGGGCGGCACACCAGTCCTGAGCTACGCCGGCGGCAGCGTGGGGGAGGACGGGTGCGCCTGGCAGTGGAGGTTCCGTTTTTCCGCCACCGCTGGCAGCAGAGTGGACGTGGCCGTCACGCCTTACGGTGTGCGGGAGGATACGCTGCGAGTTGAGGGCCTCAGGCAGTGGCAGTTGCCGCAGTACTGGATAGACAGCAAGCAGGCGGTGGAAGCCGCACGTGCCGCCGGAGGGGAAGAGTTTCTCGGCCATGTTTCCGGGGGGCGTATCAGTGCCGAACTCCTGTGGCTTGACCCTCTTTCGCCCCTCGAGCCGGTCACCGAGCTGGTTTTGACGCCCGCGCCTGCGCCGCCGGAGGAGTTGCTGGCGCGTTGGGCACTCGAGGTGGCCCCACGGGCGCCATTAGCGGCAGAGCTTGGCGCAGCCTGGCGGGTGCTTTTTGCTGGAAACGACAGCCGGGAATTCCTGGTGGTGCTTGTGGACCCGGCCACGGGCAACGTCATGCATCGGTTCCCCAGCGGGCCGAGAACAGCACTGGAGGCGCTTGCGCCCGCACAAACAAGGGCTCAGAACTGGGGACCACGCACGGGATTGGCGGCTGTGCTCTCCTGGTCAGAGGATGTGGACTCTTCCGGAGCGTGTGCCGCATGGGCCTATGTCTTCTCGCGACCCGGCCCCGATAGCGGACTCGTGCTGGTGAGCGCCGACGGGATGGTGGTTGCCGAGCTGCAGGTCTTCGCCTCGCCCAGCGTCGCCCACCTGCCACTGCCCTGGATGGACAGCCGAGAGGCGCTGCGCGCTGCTGAGCACGCGGGCGGTAGGAGCTTCCGCGAGCGCTATCCCGGCGCCACATGTACTGCGGTGCTGGGGCGCGGCTGGCTTGCTGCCCTGCCTGGCCGCGCGGCGTGGGTTGTGACCTACACGGCGCCAGGTCAGAGCGAATCTCTCGAGATTGTCCTGGATGCCGCAAACGGGGAGCTGCTCCTAGACGTGCCGCGGCAGTCACAGGTCCCCATGCCCACGTCGTGTGCGCTGTATCCAGCTTTTCCTAACCCGTGTAGCGCAGAGGCGAGCATACGATTTGCGCTTCCTGCGCCGGCACCAGTGTTGGTGCAGGTCTATGACCTGAGCGGGAGGTTGGTTTGGAGCTGGCGCCACCATGGCCTCGCCGCAGGGGAGCATTCCGTACGGTGGCCTGCACGTTCCCCCTCGGGGTCGCCCCTTCCGAGCGGACTCTACCTGGTGAGGCTGCAGGCGGGCAGCCAAGAAGGGTGGCAGAAGGTCCTTCTCTGTCGGTAAAGGCTTGGGGAAAGAGGGCATGGGTCTGGATTGGCATTCCTCGCGAACACCTTGGCGCGGGAATTGATCGCTCAGGTGCCGGAAGGAACAAGTGTGACGAAGTTTCTCGGGAACCGCTCGTAGCAATGGGGGGAGAGCCTGTGAGTGCGTCAACGCGTAAGGAGAGAGTGGCGTGCGCATAGGAATCGTCGGTCTGCCGCTCTGCGGCAAAACCACGCTTTTCAACGCCCTGACTCGCGGCCATGCACGAGTTGATAGCTTCCTCGGGGCAAAAGAGGAGGCACATGTGGGCGTAGTCAAAGTCCCGGATCCCCGGCTGGATTTCCTCGCGCAGCTTTTTCAGCCGAAGAAGGTCACTCCTACCACCGTCGAATACACCGACCTTGCCGGGGTAGAAAAAGGGGCGAGCAAAAAGAGTGGGCTTGGTGACCAGCTCTTGGGCAGAGTGCGAGTCTTCGATGCGCTGCTGGTGGTCCTGCGCCTCTTTGTCGACCAAACGGTGCCGCACCCGGAAGGCAGTATCGACGCCAGGCGCGACTTTGGCCTCCTTGCCATGGAGTTCCTCCTCTCTGACCTGGGCATCGTGGAGCACAGGTTGGACAAACTACGAAAGAGTGTGCTCAAGACGCACAGCGCAGATGAGCAGCGTGAAGTCGTGCTCATGGAGCGCTGCCTTGCGCTTCTGGAGAAGGAGCAGCCCTTACGCCAGCTTGATCTCAGCGCAGAAGAAGAGCGGCTTGTCCGCCCTTACCAGTTTCTCACCCGAAAGCCGATGCTGGTGGTGCTGAATATCGGCGAAGCGCAGCTTCCTGAAGCGCAGGCTATTGTAGCTGCACACGCAGATCTCATTGGAGGCCCTGGGTGCATGGTGTCGGCTGCCTGCGCTAAAATGGAAATGGAACTGGCCGAGCTCGAACCGGAGGAAGCCGCAGTCTTTTGCACGGAGATGGGGATTGAAGAGCCGGCCATGTCCAGAATCGTGCGGCAGTCCTACGAGCTGCTTGGCTTACTGACCTTTTTCACCTACGTGAGCGACGAGGTGCGTGCCTGGACGATCCCACGCGGCGCCACGGCCAGGCAAGCAGCTGGCGCAATCCATAGCGACATTGAGCGCGGCTTCATTCGCGCGGAAGTGGTCAGCATAGCGGACCTCCAAGCGCAGGGCTCGCTGGCCCGCTGCCGCGACAAGGGCCTCCTCCGTCTGGAAGGGAAGGAGTACATAGTCCAAGACGGAGACGTCATCACGTTCCGCTTTCACGTGTAGGCACGACGACCGGGAGGCATGAGAAGGTAAAGCAAGGGAGAACAGGAGTGGCGCGGAACGGAAACAGGTGGAAGATGGCGCTGGGGATCGCGTTGAGCATTTTTTTCCTGTGGATCGCCTTTCGCAAAGTGGACGCCCATCGGATGGCTGAAGCATTTCGGCAAGCCAACTATTGGTACCTGCTGCCCGGGGTAGCTGCCCTCTTCACGGCCCACTGGCTGCGGGCCGTGCGCCACCAATACCTGCTGGACCCTGTGAAGCACATCCGCCTCTGGCCGCTCTTTTCGGCCCTCATGGTTGGTTACTTCGCCAATACGCTCTTGCCGGCGCACTTGGGGGAGCTGGTGCGTGCCTATGTGATCGGCCGAAAAGAAAAGCTTTCGGGGAGCGCCGTCTTTGCCACGATAGCGTTGGAGCGGGTCATCGACATGGTGTCGTTGCTGCTGATCACCGCCTTGACGCTGACTCTGAGGCCTTTCCCGCCCTCCGTGGCCATCCCCAGCGAGGTGGGCACCAGCGGATACCTGATGTTGGGCGCCACGGCCGCGTTGGTGCTCTTCTTAGTGCTGCTAAAGGTAAAGACCGAGCCAGCGCTGCGTCTGGCGAACTCTTGCTTGCGCCCATTTGGCCAGGGCCTCCGTGAACGCGCTCTCCGCCTCCTGCGCGATTTTGTCGCCGGCTTGATGCCGCTCCGCCGATCCGCAGACTACCCAGTGGTGGCGGTCATATCGGTGCTGCTTTGGGTGGGGTACCTGGTGAACCTCTACTGCGTGATGCTCGCATTTGGCCTAGCCGGCTCTGGGGTGGGATTGTCTGCAGCACTGGTGGTGCTGGTCATCACCACCATAAGCATCGTGGTTCCCTCCTCGCCCGGTTACGTGGGTACCTACCACTACCTGGCCGTGTTGTCGCTCACCCTGTTCGGGGTTGACAAGAGCGTGGCCCTGAGCTTTGCTGTGGTGGCCCATGCCACAGCCGTGTTCAGCGTGACCATGGTCGGCATGGCGTGCGCGTGGAGCGAGGGGGTCTCGCTGAGCGCGATGTCGCGTCGGGAGCACCTGGCTTCTCACGGATACGACGGGCAGAGACCGGCAGGTTGCTAGGCAGCGAACCGACTATTGCAGGCCCCCCGGGCAGGTGCGGAGCGAGCTTTTAGGGGAAGCATTGCGCACCACGAGGGGTGCGAGCGCGATCGGGGCCGTTGCAAAGGAGCAAGAGGGCGAGTGCCTGTGTTGTCTGCCCTCGTGGTGGCGAGTTGGGCGCATGGCTTCCTTGTTGATGGCATCTTTCTCGGGCCCACTATGCCTGTGCAGCCTTTCGCCAGGGTCGGGTCTCCCACCTTTCCCCGAGGCTCTTCTCACCCACCCCTTCCTACACGAAGCGTGCGACGCTCTCGTGTTCTCCTTGTTCTGCCACGCTAATGACTACAGGGAGGCTGTCGCGCACCTGTTCTATGTGGGTTATGACAAATATCTGCCGGAAGCGCGCCGACAGCGTGTTCAGTGCGTTGAGGATCAGTTCGCGCCGATGTTCGTCCTGGGAGCCAAAAATCTCGTCCAGGACGATGAAATTCATGGGTGTCACGCCACTCCGCTCAGCTACCACTTGGCTGATGGCGATGCGCAGGCAGAGATTGGTGAGGTCCTGCTCGCCGCCGGAAAAGCGGGCCAGAGGGTAGGGCGTCGTACCATCGTAAAGGCGGACGTTGTATTCGTGGTCCAGCTCCAGGAGCGAATAGCGTCCTTGCGTGGTAAGACGAAGCAGCTCGGAGGCTCGCGCGGCAATCAACGGGCGCAAGCGGTTGGCAAGTTCCTGCCGGAATCGGTCGAAGTGATAGTCTAAGAGGTCCAAATAGCGCGCCTCATCTTCAGCCTCGGCGATTGCCTGCAACTGCCGTTGGTGCTCATCCAATTCAGCCAGGACCCGCTCCTTTTCCTTTGTCAGAGAGAGAAGCTCCTCGCGCACCTGGTAGTGCTCATCCTGGTGCTTTTCTACCATCTGTGTGCACCTCTCTACTTCTTCACGGGCCTGCTGGTAGGCCTGCTCGTCGAACCCGACAGAGTTGATTTCCTCGCGCAGTTCGGCAAGCTCTGCGGTTGCCGTTTCGATGGAGCGCTGCAGCCGTGTGACTTCCGCCTCCACACGCGGGCGCTGGTTCACCGTACCTTGGAGGGTGAGGGCCTGATTATGCAAGTCGGTCAGCTCGTCTAAGCGCCGCTTGAGGGTTTGGTGGGTCTTCTCATCATAGGCGATGGGTCCGAGGGCGGCGATCTCTTGCTCCAAGACCCTACACCTTTGTTGGTGCTCGGTCAGAAGCCTCTGCGCCTGTGCCAACTGCTTGGACGCCTCGAAGGCGGACTGTCTCTTTGGCAAGAGCTCCTCCTGGAGGCGACGGAGTCTGGCAAGCTCCTCCTTGCTGCGGGTGCGCTCTTGAATGGCGAGGCGTTCCTGCTCCTGATAGCGACGGTAGTCCTGGCGGAGCTGCTCCAGCTGCTGCGTAAAGTTGCGGAGCACAGCGGCGTGCTGCTCGCCGAGGGGGCGGGTGCAGACAGGACAGGGACCCGTGGGCCCCAACTGTTCCACTTGTTCCCTTTTGTGCCGCAGATCTATGCCTCTGTTCTCGACTGTTTTCCGGTCTGAGGCCAATTGTCGAATGTGTTCCTCGGCCTTTTCGAGTTGCCTCTCGAGTACTCCGATGCTGGCGCTCACTTCCTCCAGTTGGGCGGTGAGTTGGCCCAGCGTTGCCGCCGTGCTTTCCAGCTCGGCGATGGAACTTGAAAGGCTTTCCATCTGCTGCCGGAGGCGCGCCAGTTCGGCTTCCTTTGCTTGGCGTGAGGCAAAGGCGGTCGCGGCCTTGTCCAGACGCTCCTTCTCGGCACGCACCCCAGAGAGCTCTTTCAGTTGAGGCGCCATCTGCTCCAGTCTCACCTTTGCTTGCTCTAGCTCTTCCAGCTGGCGCCTGGCGCTGGCCAGAGATTCCTGCCATTGCCTTATGGCGCCAGTGAGGTGCTCCTGGCGTGAGGAGAGCTGGACAAAGCGGTCGCGCGTGACACTCAGCGCCTCGAGCTGGGTCTTGGCCTTGCGCAACGCCTGCCGTGCCTTTTCCAAAGCGGCCTTTGCCTGCCCTTCCTGGACCTTCTTGTCAGCAATGCGCGCCTCGAGCTGGGCGAGTTGCTCCCGGAGGAGCCTTTCGTCCTTGAGACTCGCCCTAAGGCCATCGCTGTAATCGCGGCGCCTGTTGCGATCCTGCCGTACCTGCTCCCGGATGCGGTCAATCTGCTCGATGTTGATGAGCCGGTTAATGCACTTGAGGCGCTCGGCCGTAGCGAGGCGCGAAAAGGTGTCCAACTCCTTTTGTCTGGCAAACACCGAAGCAAAAAACGACTGGTAGTCCAGGCCCAGGAGCTTTTCCACAAATTCGGTGACGCCAGAATCTTGCACGGCTGCGGGCGTTTCGACCCCGTCCCTGTAGATGGCCGCCTCGGCAATCGCATTTTTCCCCTTTAGTTGGCGCACGACTCGGTATTGATGGCCTGCACATGAGAACACCAGCTCTGCAGCGCACACGTCGCGCACTGAGGCGAATTGGGAGCGGACGTCGGACTTGTCGGTGCGCACGATGCGGTTGCCATACAGCGCCCACCCCAGCGCTTCGACGATCGTGCTCTTGCCGGCCCCGTTGGGCCCAATGATGCCGATCAAGTTCTCGGGAAACTCCAGCTCCAAAAATCGAAAGCGTCGATAATTGCGCAGCTGCAGAGACTCGATGACCATCGGCCTGATTCACCCTTCCTTGGGTCACTCGACGTACGTGTTGATCAGCCCGGGAACGGGTCGCCCACGCGTATCGGTTACCTGAAGGAAAAAGCCCCAGCTCCCCCCCGTGTGCGCCGACTTGATGAGCACGCGGTTGCGGCCGGCGCGGAGGTGAACAAGGAGGCGATCCTGTCCAATCTCTGCCGGCCTTTGCTGGCGATGTACGTGCACCATCTCCCCGTTCACCCACAGCCGATACCCGCCAGTGGAGCCCAGGGCAAAGAGCACCTGCATCTCCTTGGGGCTTTCCAGCTCGGTCACGGCATAGGCGGCTACATCATGCCCGGACCAGATGGTGTTGCGCAAGTTGATAAACACTGCGCCGGTGGACCGACGGGGTGGACGCCACTGCCACTTCTGCCAACGTACCTGCCCAAACCTGCCCTGGTAGCGCGCACCGAGGTCAATTTCGTACTCCGGCGGTTCCATCCGGTCCAACGCCTGCCCATCAAGATTGTCGAAAGGTCCTATCAGGTGGTATGCCTGCAGAAACGTCGCCGGGAAGACAAACTCCGCCGGGTAGTCAAATTCCTGGTTGTTCCAGCGCAACGAATTGTTCAGCTTGAAAAATACGCGGTCGACGCTGAAGCGCGTCGGAGGCGTCACGAGGAACCGAACCGTGAACACCTCGCCTGGCAGCAGTTTCCCCTCTACTATCTCGCTTCCTTGCACACAGTGCTGCCACTCCGGGCTCACTTCCAGTCGGCTACGCACCAGGATGGGAGGTGCAACCGCGCCAGAGGCGAAGGTGCAGGAAATAGGCAAGGTGGCCTGGCCGCCGAGCACCTCGCCCAGCCGTGGGCATGCCACAAGCTCAAAGAGCTGCTCAAGGAGAGCGCGGTGTCTCCCCGTATCTGGCAAACGTGCCACACGCTCTGCGAGGCCACGCAGGGTCGCGGTAGTTCCTTCAAGTTCATTGCGCAGCAGCTCCTTTCCCGCCGTCCCACTTACAGCCCCCTTCCAATATGCGTGGACCCGCTTCTTTAGGGTCCACACCTCACGCCTCAACGGCGCCCACACAGATTCGGTCGGTACCAGCTTAGCCACCCTTTCTACCTGGTGCAGGCAGTGTTCGGCAGTAGCCAGGAGCTGCAAATACTCGGCGTCCGCTGTGCAGTTTACCGAGATGACTATCGGCTCGCTCGGGGAGCGAAGTCCGGTTTTGACCAGCACCCAACGAGCCTTCTTGTCAAAATGCCACGCCTGTTCGCTGGTGTCAAGAACCCTTTTGCTCCGCGCCTGGGGCAAGTTGCGGCCGTTCAAGGCTACCCCTGCCGGCTTTGGAAGCCCAACTAACCGAACCACATAGGCCCGGGCCTTCGGCGCACTGGGATAACTCCCGGTTGCTGGCCCCAAGGTCACCCTATGGTGCCCGGAAATGATTTCGTAGATGATAGGCGTGATGCGGTATTGGCCGCTCTGGAAGGCCAGCGTCTCGCCGTCATCTTCGTAGAGCGCAAACGAGCCGGCAGAGCCCGTGTAGACGTCGATGCTGAGCGTCTCAGGGGTGCCGCTGCGCGCTTCGTTGGCCTGGGGGATGATAGCGCCTGCGCGGGCAAAGAGCGGCATCTCCGCCAGAGACGAGCGCCACACCGCCACCTTTGGCCCCTGGATGCGTCTGCCGGTAAAGAGGTCCACCCATGCGCCCGGTGGGAAATAGACTTCTTTTGTGGCCACCCTACGCCGACCCGGCTCGTCGATCGGTGCAACCAGAAGTTCGCGTCCCAAAAGGTATTCGTGAGGATAAGTATATGCCTCTTCAACGTGCGGCCACTCCAAGTAAAGGGGTCGGCAGAGGGGCAAGGCTCTCTGATGGGCCTCGTGCGCATAGGTGTAGAGGTACGGTAGCAAGCGGTAGCGGAGCTGAAAGAAGTGGCGCACGATGCGTTGGGCTTTGGCGTTGTAATGCCATGGTTCGCGTATGCCATGGTCGCTATGCAGGCGCAGGCAAGGGCTCAATGCGCCGAATTGCACCCAGCGCACGTAGAGCTCATCGTCCAGCTTGTTGCCGAAAAAGCCGCCAATGTCATGCGTCCAATAAGGGATCAGAACATTGCCTGCAGTCGCCGTGAAGGCGATCTCGTAGCGGAGCACGCCCCAATCAGAATAAGTGTCGCCGGAGAAACAGATGGGGTAGCGGTGGGAACCCGGTCCTCCGTAGCGGCTGAAGATGAGGCCTCTCTTACCCGTGTAGGACTGACTCTTTTCGAAGTAGACCTTGTTCGTCCACATCTGCCCGTTCACACCGGGCGCCGCCGCTGCTGCACCGTCGATCCACCAAAAGTCCACTCCTTGTGCGTGAAACGGTTTGTGCAGCAGGTCCATGAACACCTCGGCGTGGTCCTTCAGGGCTAGATTGAAGACGAAAGAGCCATCAGGTGCCAAGCTGCCTGTGCCAAGTCGTGCACACACCTCAGCGTAGCGGCTCTCCTCTCGTGGAAGTAGCCCGGGGTGATTGTTGAGAGTGACCTTGAGTCCCTGGCGGTGAAGCCACGCAAGAAACTCCTCTGGCTTAGGAAAGTAAGCGGGATTCCAGTCGTACCCTTCCCAGCCGTGAAGATGCCAGTCCACATCGATGACCAGCACGTCCAGGGGAAAGCCCTCCCTCTGGAAGCGAAGCACTACTTCGCGCAGTTCCTGCTCCTTATAGGGCCAGTAGCGGGAGTACCAGGCGCCAAAGGTCCAGCGTGGCAACAGCGGTATGGCGCCAGTGAGCCGGGCGTATTCTTGAAGAGCCAAACCATAGTCCGTCCCATAGCCGAAGAAATACCAGTCTTGCGCATCCGGTTCCTTGCGGGGAGCGTGCCACCCCTCGGGCGTGAGCAAGGCGTGACGCTCGTCTTGGAGCACGTAGAAGCCGCTGCGGCTGAGGATGCCGTCGGGCAAAGGAGGCAGACTACTTTCGGAAACGCCGTCCAGGCTGTGCAAGGTGCCGCCCAGGTTGTGGGGGTCGCTTTGCCCTGGCCGCCAGCTCCGCCATTGGCTCCCATGGCGATACGTGATTTCGAGGTTGTGGGGCGCAAACGGGCCGGAATCCTCGCGGTACCGGATGCGGAGGCGCTCTCCCTCCAGACAGAGGAAGCCGTCACGGGCATACTCCTTCGCTTCCAGCCGTGGCCAAGAGCGATTGGTCACCACCACCGAAGGCTGGTCCACAAAGGAACCGCTGGGGGAGAACTCTAGCCTGACCAGGGTTGGGGAGAGCAAAGTGAATCGCACCATTGTCATCACGTGGTGTCACTTTTGGTGGCCGGACGTTGGCACGTGAAGCAGAGAGAGCAACAGGCAGGAAACGCCTGCCAGGGCAGCACCGGTGCCGAAGGCGACACCCGGCCCCAGTTTCTGCCACAAGAGACCCATGATGACACTGGCCGGCAGGGCGCCAATCCCTATGGCAAAATTGAAAAGGCCGTAGGCGGTCCCTCGTTCTTCTGGTCGCACAAAGTCTGCGACCAGAGCCTTTTCTGTCCCCTCGGTGAGGCCGAAGAAGAGGCCGTAGAGCACAAAAAGGGTCCAGGCGTGCCAGCTGGAACGGGCGAGGGCGAAGCCGGCATATGTGAGCGCGTAGACGAGCCACCCTGCGATAATGACGCGCTTTCTACCGATACGGTCCGACAGGCTGCCTCCGGGCAGAGACGTTGCGGACTTGACCACGTGGTGGACCATCCACAATGTCGGCACCAGAGCTGCGGGTACTCCTAAGTTACTCGCCCGCAACAAGAGGAACATGTCGCTGGAGTTGCCCAAGGTGAAGAGGAAGATGATGCCCATATAGCTGAAAAAGCGGCGGTCAAACTGTCGCCAGGCTAAGGTGGGCGCAGTCACCTCGGTGTGAGAGACGGCATGCTCTTTCACCAGAGTGATGAGCACCAGGATGCTGAGGGCAGCGGGGATGGTCGCGCACCAGAACACGGTGCGCACATTGGCGGTGACGGTGCCCAGCATGAGGGTAGCAATCAGTGGTCCGAGGACCGCACCCAGATGGTCCATCGCCCGTTGCAGGCCAAAAGCTTTGCCGCGACTCGTCGCGGGCACAGAGGCCACCAGCAGAGCGTCGCGGGGGGCGGTGCGCACCCCTTTGCCCACCCTGTCCCAGAAGCGCACCACCAGAACGTGCCAAGGTGCAGCAGCAAGCGCGGTGAGCGGGCGCGCCAATGAGGAGACCCCATACCCGCCCACCGTCAGCGCTTTACGACGGCGCAGACGATCGGACAACCAGCCGGAGAACAGCTTCAAAAGACTGGCAGTGGTCTCGGCGATCCCTTCCACTACGCCGAGAAACGCCGGCCCCGCGCCGAGTACCGTCGTGAGAAAGAGCGGGAGCAAGGGATAGATCATCTCGCTGCTGATGTCGTTGAGAAGGCTGACCGCACTCAAGGCCGCCACGTTACGGGTCAGCCAGGCGCGGGGTGCCCAAGCTTCCTTCTGATGCACGAACGACTCTCTCTCCGTCATGTCATCTTCTCCAGCAATTGGCAGAAAGGGTGAGCTCAAAAAAATCCGGCCTGGGCAGTAGGGCCCAGCCGGATTCAGACGTGCTCGCCCCCGGCCGTGGAGCGGCCTTCAAACAACAAGGTGGACTTTCAACCCTCGGTCACTGCAGCCGGTCCAAGTAGTTCTGCGCCCGTGGCGCGAATTCGCTCTTGGGATACTCAACCAGCAGCCGTTGAAACTCTTCCTTGGCGCGCAGCGTATCGCCCAGGCGCAGGTAACAGAGGCCGATCTTTAGTTGCGCCGCGTCACTCTTGTTGCGGTCCCCGAGGCCAAAGACTTTCTGAAAATCGGCAATGGCCTGTTCAAAATCACCGAGTCCGTAGCGGCATTCACCAATCCAATACTGGCAGTTATCCGCCAATCTGTGGTTCGGCTGCTCGGCAAGAAGGGCTTCGAACAAGGTAATGGCCTGGCGGTATTGGCGCTTCTGATAAGTCTCCAACGCTTGTTTGTATCTTCCTTCGTAGCTGGGGGTGCCCGACGGCAGCGTTGTTGCCGGGGCCGTTTTCAACTCCCGGAGCTCGCGCTGCAGTTCATCAATGCGCTCAGATTTCCTGGCCACCTCGGAGCGCAGGGCAGCAATCTCTAGGTCCTTGTTCTCTAACTGCTTCTGCAGCGCCGCCACTTGAGCCGAAGGTGTGACTGACTTGGTCGACTCAGCAACGGAGGTCGCTGCTTTCTCTTCCTTGGTCACGCCCAGCAAGCGCAGCACCTCCGCCTCTTCTGCGTCTTTGTCCGTGGGCCGGGCTGCCGGCTGTTTCTCGCCAAGGAGTTCATCTACGTTAAATTGCTCCTCGGCAGTAGGTCCTTCCTTGGGTTTTGTCGACGCACAGCCGATGAGGAACGCCATGGCCAACGCCCCCAGGATG
Source organism: candidate division KSB1 bacterium (assembly GCA_034506335.1). Lineage (NCBI taxonomy): Bacteria > Pseudomonadati > Candidatus Zhuqueibacterota bacterium. Next base: position 226,892 of record JAPDPR010000001.1, on the reverse strand, counting down.
CACCAGCGGCACTCAAGCGTCCGTTTCATAACTCCTCCCTACTTTTGCCTCCGCAACACCCAGAAACTGGCCGCGCCCCATCCAAGCGCCGCCACGGTTGCGCCAACTCGCCGCCATCGCGACGGGTACCGAAACACTTTCACGGTTAATGGACGCCGTGGGACTCCCGAATATCCTAGGCCTCTCTTTTCGGCATTCACTGCAGCCACGAAATACGTCAACCCGCTTTCGACAATGCTATCGGGAATCGTTGCCTCGTAGCGATAAGGCACCCTTCTACTAGGAGCCATGGGGGCGACGGACCAGGTGCTGTTCTGGTCCAGGCGGTAAAGCGCCGCGCACACAAACAGGCTGTCGCAATACACGTCGGCCTTCAGTGTCAGCGCTTTGTGGTGCTCGGCGCGCCGTACAGGGTGGTGTACGACCACCGGCTGGGTGTCGGGGGCAGCTTCCTGGCGCGCGATCTCGCGCACCTCCTCTTCCAGTTTCATTTTGCCCCGGTAGTAGCGAGCAAAGTCAGGATTGGCTTCTGGCACCCCGTCGTGGTCCATGTACCCGTCCTGATCCTCGGCAATGGTTTCATCCAGGTCTAACTCCCGCGGCACACCATCGTGGTCGCGGTCGTTGGGGTCGCGGGTTGGGAAGACAAAGTGCAATGCAAGGTGGGGAGTAAGAATGCCGTCCGTTTCGTCGCCGCTGGCCCGGTTGTCCAGTGCATCCACCACAGTCGCCCGCACGTCCACCCCTATGGCAAGGGTCACTGCGTTCGTCAAGCGCGCCTGTAGGCCGCCGCCAACTTTGGCGAAGGCATCCCACCCCTTTCTGATAGTGATGGTATCAGCCCATTGGGACCGCCAATAGAGAGCCCCTGCGCCCACGCTCGCATAAGGGGTGAACCGGCGCAAGGGGAAAAGCCGAAAGATGACCTCAGCATCCACCGGGGCCGCAAAGGTCTTGTCCCACTGCAGGGCCACCCTTTCTTGCCAATCGCGGCTGTTGAGCGTGGCGTAGCTGGCAGATAGGCCGAGGGCCATGTATGGCACAGGTGCATACTCGAACCGCGCGCCAAAAGTTGGGCATAAGCGTGAGGCGGCAAGGTCACCTTCCAGTTTGCTGAAGCCTGCCTGCAGGCCAAATGCCACACTGCCCCACCCACTCTCGTGACCATGGGCAAGCATAGGGGGTAATGCCAGCACGGCCGCGGCAACGAGCACCACGGGTCTCGCGCGCATCCTGTTTTCCCGTTAAGTGATGTACTTTGTTTGGATTATCCTGGCGAAATGTACCAAACTCCCGGGAAAAAGTCAAGCGGTTTATCGCCACCGCCGTGGCGAAGGCAAAGACATTCGTTTCTGGTGGAAGGCCAGGCACATCCTGTGGCCCGCGAAGGTCATAACCTTCGCCTCGGCGCGGCAGCTCCGGACAGAGCGTTGCGAGACCGGCAGCGCGCCAGAGGCCATTCAGCGGCCGGCCACAAGAGGCCTTGGTACGGCACGAGGGACACCCTACCAGAGCTAGCTACCGAGGTGCACGAGGTTCGATAACTACACGGTTCAGGCCCCTGTTACCCCGTCAGCGATTGCTCTTGCCAGCGCGGCCTGCCGGTCCGGGGCAGCCAGAAATCGAAGCTGTCGCGGATTAGTGATGAATTCGCACTCAACCAGCACCGCCGGCATGTCCGTAAGCCGGAGAACCGCAAAGTTAGCCTCCTTCACGCCCCGGTCCAGGTGGTCGGGAAAGCGGCGCAGCATGGAACCGAGGATGCTGCGCCCATAGCGATTGCTAATTGTTGCCCCTGGAAAGTGAAATACCTCCATCCCCTCAGTGGCAGGATCGAAGGAGGCGTTGGCGTGGACGCTTATGAAAAGGTCAACGTCCAGTCGGTTGGCAAAATCGGCGCGGGCCTCGAGGCTGACATACCAGTCACGCCGCCTTGTCATCACCACCTCATGCCCTCTGGCGCGCAACTCCTGTTCCAGGAGCAATGCGATAGCGAGGTTGACAGTCTTCTCCTCGAGCGTAAACGGATTAGTCCCCACAGCTCCGGAGTCCCGGCCGCCGTGTCCAGCATCGACGCAGACTCGCATGTGCACCTCGCGGTTACCTGGTGAGCAGCACAGAGTATGTCTTTCTGAAGTGCGTTTGATTCCCAGTTGCAACGAAGGGCCTATGTCACTCAGGCCTCATCAAGAAAGTGCGATAAGCGGTTTCTCCCCCGCTGCTTGGAGAGATAGAGGCCGCGATCAGCCAAGTCCAAAAGCCGCATTGGTTCCTCGGCATCGGTGGGTAACGTCGCGATGCCAAGCGATATAGTCAGCTTGCCTCCGGGTAGTACCTTTTCGCCGGGAAACGGGTTTTGGGCCACGGTCAGGCGCAACTTTTCTCCCACGGCCCTGCCACCGGTGCTGTCGATCTCCGGCAGAAGTACGACAAATTCCTCGCCCCCAAATCGTGCCACCAGGTCAGCTTGACGCGTGTGCCTGCGGAGCAGAGCCGCCACGAGACGCAGGGCCTGATCCCCCTCGAGATGACCATTAACGTCGTTGTAAACCTTGAAGTGGTCAATATCGATGAGCAGGAGCGTGAGCGGGTGCGAGTAGCGCAAGGCACGGGCCACCTCTTGCCGCAGGCGCTCCTCCAAATGGCGCCGGTTGTAGAGGCCAGTCAATGGATCGGTGATCGAGAGTTCTCGTGTTCGGGTGAACACGGTCACCTTGCGGAGCACGATAGCCAACTCTCTCGCTGCAGCCGCCACCAACTCCCGATCGTGGGGCGAGAATCCGATGATAGGCGTTCGTGCCACAATGAGCAAACCCTGGACTGCACTTCCTGGCTCTGGTAGCGGCGCCACCAAAAGCTCGTGCTGTTCGTCTGGGTGCGCAGGTAGTAGCTCTTCGGCGGCATTCGGGGCGAGATGCACGACTTGAGCTGCGTCGATGGCCTGGGCAAGTTGCCTTACCGTCCTGGCAAGGGTTGACACGTTGAGGTTTCCCAAGGATTCATCTGCTAGGGGCAGGCATAGCCCTCCATCACCATGGGGAAGCACTACTGCAAACTCCGCGTGAGGGACAAACGCGGCCATCGCCTGTCGGAAGGACCGCAGGGTAGGCAACAGCTCCAGATCGTCGCTCAGACAGGAGGTCACTGCATGGCGAAGCTGAAGGTCATGCAACTGCGCCCTAAGAGCGGCGAGCTCCAGCTCCAACTCGGCCACCTTGGCCGAAAGGAGGGCAACCTGCTCCGATGCGTGGACGGTTGTGTCAGACATTGTTCTCTTTGCAGCCTACGACGTGGCTCCTGGAATACGCGCCCTGCTCTTTGGGCCCTTTCGGCACCCCCTTTTGGCGCTGAGCAGGGACCACGCTGAACGGGTTAAGTCAGCAGAATTGAGGATCCCCCCTGTCATGTAAGGCCTCGGCGCGCCCCTGCAGCACTGGCGAGATGGCCAAGTTCCACAAGGCGCAGGGCCTTGGTGCAGCGGGTGTTCACCTGGCGACTCGGGCAGGTTCCTTTGCCGATGCCGAGTCTCCGCTCCCCCGGCAGGACTCGAGCAGGGTAATCAGCCTGTCAAAGCGTTTAGCAGGGGAGAGCTCTGGCGACGTCCGCACCTGCAGATTAAAAAATGGGTCTCGCCGTTCGTGCGCGAAACAGAGGCGTACGCGTGCACCACTCGCCACGGCCATGGCCGCACTCGGCAGGTCAAACTCCATGTGCAAGTCAACGAAAGCGTCCGCACGCAGGGCGTGAATCTTCTGCCACAGTCGGCGATTGGGGAAGCGTTTGAAGCGCAACTCATTGGGGTTCACCTCCCACAACGCCGTCTCCTCTATCCCTTTAGGTAGCGACTGCCCCTGCCGCGAGAGAAATCGAACGTGGCTCACACCAAAGAGCTCCACAATCCGTTCCACTGTACGCGTCAGGGCTTTTGTTTCTTCTGGGAGGTTGGGCAAGGCCACCAGGACGGTCTTGACCCTACCCAATTCGTGCCAGAAGTCCTGTGGCTCGTCAGAGAGTAGGCGCTTGGCCCGCGCCTGCAAGTAGGCAAAAAGAAGTTTATCGAGCATGCGGTTTCTCGGCCCTTATTAGTTTCCTTTCGCAAATGTACACATCCGCTACGAACAAGTCAATACCTATTTTTCTTCTCTCCTGCTCCACATTGCCTATCCGCCCACGTCCAATTGTACGGATAACGAACGCGCACTGGGGCCTTCGGTTACGTCCAGGCCAGAGCCCACGGTGGCCCGGTCGTCGTAGTGCGTGCTACTTAGTTTGACCCCCAGAGACGATTTCCCTGCCACTCTCGCCCGCAGCAACACGTACCAGTGAGAGCCCCGGCCGCTGAAACCCCTGTTGGTCAATACACCGGGCAAATCGCCCTCATAAGCGTATATGCGGGCGTCGTAGTCGTCGGTGTCAAAGACCAGAAATCGAAACTGACACTGCCATCTCCGGCGCAGCTTCACGGTGAGGTCCTGGGAAAGGAGGATGCCTGCCGATTCCTTCTTGGGCCACGGGGTGAGTCCACGCGGCGCGCTGAGCACATGGCTCTTTTCAAGTCGTCCACGGAGCGACACATGCTCGGAGGCGTCGAGCTGTGCCTGGAGGCGCACATAGAGGCGAGTCTGGTCCGCCACCACGTCCACTTCTCTCGACCAAAGGTCCAGCGTTTTCGTGAGCTCTGTGCGGCGTGCATACCGGAGGCGGAACAAACCGAGTGTTCCGCGCAGGAGACGCTTTTCGAGCTGGAGGAGACCATCCTCCCCTTCGGCGGGTACCGGCACGTGATAGGTGCGCCACGGCATCTTGTAGCTGTCGAAGTAGAACGAAAGGCGTGTTCCACCCCTTGGGTGCCACTGGCCGCCCAGGTAAAAGCCCCGCTCGTTAGCCGTCACCCCTATAGAACTGGCAAAGGGTAGGGCATAGGGATTGAAAAAGTCGGGGTCGTAGTCGCGGTAGTGAGCAACTAGTTTGACCCGTGGCAGTTCCAACAGCAGACCGCACACCAGAGCCTTTCCCTCACCGGAGGAGCGTGCAGCCTCGGCAAAAAGCAGCGCCGAGGGGAGGGTAAAGCTCAGGTCCGCACCTGCCACGTGATGGCGTGTGCCGCGAAAAGCAAATCGCCGGCGGAGCGAATCAGGCGGATTGACGGGGCGGCTGTAACGCTCCCCGTACCAAGTCACGCCAGCTTTGAACCGGCCCACACCATAACCCAGGCGGCCTCCTACAGCATCCGACGTCACTGCTTGTCGTTTAGCCCTTTCCGTCAGCGTGCGATGGTAGCCGGTCTGGTCAAAGGAGGTGACCTGGCCTTGGGCGTCGATGGTGGCGTCCAACGGAAGATTTGAACCGAAAACTGTCAGTGCCAGGGAACCGATGCTGCTTTCCACGGCCAAGCCGCGCAGTCCACCATACTCAGCAGCGGAACTGTACGGACGCAGACCACGGGCCTTGCGGACAGCAGTTGCCCCAGGGTCACTCCCCTTGCCGTGTCCATACGGACTCCACATGACCAGGCCTTGCCCAAACTCCAGCTGGTAGTGGCCGAGGACTATCCGCGTGGCGGCATAGGGGAGCGAAACCTGTAGAAAAAAGTTTGCATAGTCGTCGAACCGTTGCTCCCCTGGGTCTTTTTCGAGCAATCCACCTCCCTGAATGGCGCTGCCCAAACCCCACCTCAACCGCGCATAGGTCTTTATTGGGGATCCGGGAAAGGCCCCTGTCTGGAAGCCTCGCGAGCGCTCCAGGCGGGTGGAGCCACGCAGACGTAATTCTGCCTGCCAAGGGCTGGGGACAGGGGGAACGACGATCAGGTAGTCGGCGATGGTCTCCAGCAGCGATTCGTCCATTTCGGGGATTTCCAGGAGTTCGTCCAGCACCTGAATGCGACCGTGTGCTCGGCGAAAGGCGACGATCTTGGCGGCGAGAAGCGGGCTGAGCCACGGCAGCTGCTGCAGCTCCGCCACCGTGGCGCGGTTGACGTCCAAAGGGTGCGCGCGCAAATTGGCCAGAACCTCGGCTATCTCAGAGCTCTCAGAGACGTCCTCCTCTTGTTCCAAGACTTGCTCTGGCTCGAATTGTCCGTAGGTGACCGTCGCGACAAGGAACAGGGAAAAACAGAGGAGCCATCGCGTGGTGGCTTTGTACCCAATTCGCATCCCAACAATCCCGGCGAGGCGGAGAAGGTAGGCTACGAGAAAAAACATCCGCAGTTACTCCATGCCGATCCTCAGGGACATCGAGTGGGTGATCCCCAGGTCGTAGTGGTATGAGGCGGCGTAATCGATCCGCACCAAACCCACCCAGAGACCGAACCCAGCAGCGAACCTTCCCGGGTTTGATTGCAGGCCGCAGCGGACCACCAGGGGCGGCAGCGGGCGGTATGCGGTGCCAAGACGGAGCTCAGCCGGATAGCGCACGTCCTTCTCCACGTCGAAAGTGACCACAAGGGGCATCACGGGAGTTATGCAGAGGCCAGTCGCCAGGACCTGCGGTAGTGGCTCCCGGCACTCACCGATACGAGGCCGGTTGAGGTTGCGAACGCTCACGCCCCAGTGGATGGTGGGGGAGACGGCGGCAAGCAGCCCCAGGTCGATGCCCAACGCCGAGGCCGCGCCGTAGGACGTGATGCGCAGATGAAACAAGTGTGCGGCCGCGCCCACGTACAGGCGTGGAGTGACGATAAAACCGGCGCCGGCAGAGAATGCCTGCTCTTGGTACGGCGCCCGGCCAAAGAGACGCGCGGCTACGGCCACCCCTCCAACCCGCAAAGGCAAATGGGCACTGATGCCGCTGGCATCCAATTCCTTGAGGCCGAAGGGCCGACTGTAGCTCACTAGCCCGGCTGGTCGCACCGCGGCGGCGACGCCAGCGGGATTGATGAGGATGGCCTCCGGGCCCCGAGCGTAGCCTACGTAGGCGCCCGCCATACCCGCAGGTTCAGCGCCACAGCTGAGATGCTCGAAGGCAGCATAGCCCGGCACTGCACCCCAGAGCAGCACCCCGACTGCAAGCACGATGGCGAAGACACGAGCTCGGCAACCTGAACAAGAAAGAGCAAACATAACTCTTGACATTCTCCCGAAAATCTGGTAACTTTTTTTGGTAGTCGCTCGCAGGCGACTTTTCCTAAGGGCGGTAGACGTCCACGCAAAGCTCTTTGTTCTGGGCGTGCACAAGAGGAGAACGGTCATGACTTTGACACAAAGGCTCGCCATTACGGTGGCACTCCTGGTGGTCATCTTCCTGGCAGGGGTAATGCCGGCCTCTGCCCAGAAAGTTGTCCCACGCGTGAAGACCATTCTCCAAACCCTGCCTTTGGAAAAGCAGGAGTGGATGCGCGATTTTCACGAACGCGTGGAAAGTTACATCCGTGCTCGCGACTGGCACGATAAGAACTATGGTGGCGAAATCCACGTGAACATGGAGTTCCTCCTCCAGGACAATAGCACCAGTTCGGAAGAGCGCTACAGCGTGAACCTGTTGGTGTCCAACGGCGAAGACCTGCAGTACTTCGATAAACGCTGCCGGTTCAAGTACACCCACGGCGAACAGATCTCAGTGAATGACCCCGAACAGCTCCCCTTGACAAACTTGATCGATTTTTACGTCTACCTCATCCTTGGCGGCGAATTCGATAAGCGCGGTACCCTGGAAGGCACCCCCTTTTACGAAAAGGCGCGGGACATTGCCCAGCACGCCCGCTACGGCTTGGGCCGCTTCGTCGAAGGGTGGGACCTGCGCGAGAAGCTCGTGAAAGACCTGCTCAGTGACGCCCATCGCCCCTTTCGCGAGATGGTTGACTACTACTTCTACGGTCTATCGCTCGTGGGCGAAGATGATGCTCAGGCCAGGAAGTATTGCGCTGAGGCGGTGAATCTGTTGGTCAACCTGCTAAGCCAGCAGCCGAAGAACGACCACGCCGCCAAATTTGTCGATGCCCATCGCCGCGAAATGATCGCGGTGCTTGCTAATAGCCCGGAGGCGGCGGTATTGCATCGGTTGGCGCAGGTCGACTCGGCCACAGCTAAAGCCGTAACGGCCAGGCCCGAATAGCCGGCATCTTCACAATTCCACCGCGTCGCCCTGATCTGGGACGCGCACTTCCCCGTCCACCAGCGCACTAAGTGCTTGCCTAAACGGCTCCGCCTGGGAAGCCTCCCCATGCACCACGTACACTCGACCAAGCCTACTCAAGTCCATGTTTTGCACATAGGCGAGCAGCTCCTCCCTGTCCGCGTGGGCACTGAAGGCGTTCATAATGACCACCTCGGCGCGCAGGCGATAGGTCTCGCCAAAGATCTTGACCCACTCCTGCCGTTCTACGATGCGTCGCCCCAAAGTGTTTTCCGCCATAAAGCCCACGATGAGAATGGTGTTGGCCGGGTTTTCGATATTGTTTTTCAGATGATGGAGAATGCGCCCAGTCTCGCACATTCCTGAGGCAGAAATGATGATGCACGGCTCGCGCAAGGTGTTCAGCCTCTTGGACTCCTCAAGGTCGCGCACATAGTGGAGCCGCTCGAACCCGAATGGGTCCTCGTGCTGTTGCATGAACTCATAGGTCTCACGGTCAAAGCACTCTGGGTGCATGCGAAAGATGGCCGTGGCGCTGGTCGAAAGGGGGCTATCCACAAAGACTGGGATTTCGGGAATTCGGTGCTCTTGCCAGAGCTGGTTGAGATAGTAGACCACCTCCTGGGTCCTTTCCACCGAGAAAGCGGGGACAATGATCTTGCCGCCGCGCTGGTAGGTGCGATTGATCACGTCGGCGAGCCGGTCGGGTATCTCCTCCGGCCTTTCGTGCAAGCGCGCGCCATAAGTGCTTTCAATGATGAGCACGTCGACATCCCGAACTTGCTCCGGGTCCCGAAGGAGCGGCATGTTGGGGCGCCCGAGGTCGCCAGTAAATGCGAGACGCACTTCCCGGCCCTTCTCCCTGAGCTCCAACACCGTGATGGCCGAGCCAAGGATGTGGCCGGCGTCCAGAAACTGCAAATGGATTCCCGGGAAGAGTTCCACCCGCCGGCCGTAGCTGATCGAGACCATCCGGGGCAAGACCGCGAGAGCCTCGGGGAGCGCGTACAGGGGACGTACCAGGGGCAGCCCCTTGCGCCGATGACGTTTGTTGACGTACTCCGCGTCCTTCTCTTGAATGTGAGCAGAGTCCGGAAGCATGATGCTGCACAGGTCGCGAGTGGCGGGCGTGCAATAGATTGGTCCGTCAAACCCTCGGGAAACCAGGGTGGGAAGATTCCCACTATGGTCAATGTGGGCATGGGAAAGAACCACGCAGTCGATTCCTTCCGCATCAAAGGGCAAATTGCGATTCTGTCTTTCTGCCTCGGCGCGATGCCCCTGTACCAGGCCGCAGTCAAGAAGGATGAGGCGTCCGTTGACGGACAACAGATGTTTGGAGCCAGTGACTGAACCGGCTGCTCCCAAGAAGGCGATCTTCACGGGCTTCCTCCTAGATGTGGTGCCATTGCCAACTTAGACATTTTCGTCCGCATAGTCAAGAGTTTTTTTCTTGCTTGTTTCGCCCTGATTTGTTATCATCGGCTGAAAGGTCAGAGAGGGTCGTGAGCATGATTGGTGCGGCGATAGACATTGGGACCAACTCCATCCTCCTCCTTGTCGCCGAGAAGGGAACGGGGATGCAGTTGAGGGTTTTGGAGGAGGCGGAGCGGATCACCCGCCTTGGCCGCGGCATGGAACGGACAGGGGTGCTGGAGGCGAGCGCAATCCGGGAGACCGCAGAGGCGGTGCAGGAGTTGGTGGAGATGGCGAAGCGTAGGGGTGCGGAGCGAGTGCTCCTTGCTGCCACGAGTGCTGCACGCGACGCTCTCAACGGCCAGGAACTCGTTTGGCATGTCGAGCGCACTACGGGGCTCACCCTGCGCATCCTCTCTGGGATAGAAGAGGCGGAGGGAACCTTTCTTGGGGTAGCAAGTGACCCCACCTTGGCACAGCAGGTGCTCCGCGTGGTGGACTCTGGCGGGGGGAGCACAGAGATCATCCGAGGCAGGGCCGCGCGCATCGTCGCCCTCACCAGCATTACGGTCGGGCACGTCCGCCTCAGCGAACGCTTCTTGAGCTCTGATCCACCGAGCGACGCGCAGGTTGCACGACTTGTGGAATATGTGCGTACGGAAGTAAGAAAAGCCGAGGTGACTAGGAAAGAGCCGGCAGAGATCCTGGTAGGAGTCGGCGGTACGGTCACCACATTGGCGGCCGTGGACCTGAGACTGGCCGGGTATGATGCGCAGCGCATCGACGGGCATGTATTGAGCGTGGAGCGAGTGCAGGCGCTCCGGAGAAAGTTGCAGGCTCTGCCCCTGGCGGCGCGCGCTCGAGTGGCAGGGCTCCACCCCCGCCGAGCGCCGGTCATCGTCGCGGGGGCCGCAGTTTTCGAAGCGATTATGGCGGAACTGGGTTTTGCGGAGTTGCGGGTCACCACCCGCGGCCTGCGCCACGGTCTGCTGCTGTCAGAGATGAGCCAAGGTCGAAGGGCTGAGTAGGTACTCACTGCCGCGCTCGCGGAGTCCACTCGCAAGGTTGAGCCGAATACCTGCCGTTTGTGATGCGCAGAGGTAAGGGCATTGGAGGCTGCCTCGACGCGCAACGGGAAAGAGTATGCCTCTCTCCGTCCAATGGAAACAGATGACGGGCACGGGGCAACGCATGCTTTGCGCTTTTGTGAGTGTGGGCGTCAGTTTTCTAAGGAGCGTGGCGACAAGGTGCGCCGAGAAGGCGATGGTTGCACTGCACGGACATGAGGGGCATGGGGCGAAAAAGGCCAGATTGGCGAGGCGTGCCCGTGGCACACCGGTTGGAATGCAAGGACACAGGGTGAGGCAGTAGGAGCACAAGCAGGTTGTTCTTCTTGGAAGGGGCGTAAAGTCGCGGAGCTACAACAAGGGCGGCAGAGTTTTTGTCATTAGACATCGACTGGAAGGCCTGATCCGGGAGCTGCAGGCACTCGCCGACGCGGCAGAAGGCATGAGGCGGGAATGCTGCTACTCGCGGACATTACTGGACAGCACGCCAAGGGCCTTGCGGGTCTACTACGATGCCCAACTCACCCGCCGGGTGCAGATTGGTGCTAGTGAGGCGGCCCTGTGAACGCAGGCCGCTCTGTGTTCTTTCACGCCAGAAGGGACCAAGAAACGCGCACATGGCAGCACGTCAGCCCGGGCTCTTTGCGGTTCCAGGGGGATGACTGATCCTCTTCGGTTCCTGCAGAAGAGCATTCGCCTGCGTGCGGTCTTGGACCGCGATCGGGGGAGTACTTCTCCCTGCTATTGCTTTTGCTGGTGTCTATCAGGCTCAGGTGACTTTTTTCGCTTGATGCGATGGCTTTGTTTCTTTATCTTTCTTCAGCTTGTCGTGTGGACTTGGCGGAGGGTAGACGTGGAGATCAACGAAACGGTAGTCAGCGAAGCCATCATTCGCACCTATGAAGAACGGCTCTTAGCGGCGTTGCAGAGTACGGTGGCCGTGGTAGGCGGTGGCCCTGCTGGGCTCATGGCTGCTTTGCGATTAGCTGCTAAGGGTATCAAGACCACGCTGTTCGAACGGCGGCTGAGTCTCGGTGGTGGCATGTGGGGAGGCGGGATCGGCCGCAATGTCATCGTCGTGCAGGAGGCTGCGCAACGCATCCTGGCCGAGATCGGCATCAAGCACAGGGCCTATGCCCCGGGCTACTACGTTGCCGACTCTATCGAGAGTGTGTGCAAACTTGGCGCAGCGGCCAAGGACGCAGGTGCGGAGATCCTTAACCTGTTCAGTGTGGAGGACGTGCTGTGCGTAGAGAACGAAGTGCGCGGGCTGGTCATCACCCGCACGCCCATTGAACAGGCTGGCCTGCACGTTGACCCCATCGCGGTGAGCTCTCAGTTCATTGTTGATGCCACTGGGCACGCAGCGGAAGTGGCTCGCATCATCGAGCGCAAGGTCGGACCGCTGCGCACGGCGAGCGGATCTGCGTTGGGCGAGAAGGCGATGGCGGCAGAGGCCGGCGAGCAGTTCGTTGTGGAAAAAACAGGCGAGGTCTACCCTCGCGTCTACGTGGCCGGAATGGCGGTGGGCGCGGTGCTCGGAGGACCGCGCATGGGGCCCATTTTCGGCGGAATGTTGCTTAGCGGGGAACGAGTTGCCGAACTGATTGCGGCGCGGCTTGCATGCTCGGCCTCAAGCAAACCGGCGGGTACAGCGTGACCAAATGCTGGGCCTTCATCTCGTCAACACCCGGCGAGTGCTCTTCTCTTTTCTCCCTCATTGATCAGGCTTCATGGTGAAAGCGATGCCACCCCTTCCTTCGGCTTACCTGGGCATGGATATTGGCTCCAGCAGCGCCAAAATGGCGGTGCTGGTGACCGATGGGTTTGACGATGCCCCTGTGCAGCAGATGAGGCAAGGCGGGTTTTTTCTCTTCCCCCAGAGCACCAAGCCACCTCTTTTCCTTTCGCCCGCTATGCCCACGCTCGGTGAGTTGGCGCGGGTCGGCAGGGAATTACGGCGATCGCTGGAGGCCGTGCTCCCCCTGAGTGCGATACGCGGCATCGCCTTGACCGGCTGCGGAGCCCAGTTGCTCGCCGGCGAATGGGGCGCTGCCACACTCAACGATTTTCGCGCCCTCGCCGAGGGGGTGGTGGCCATCTTCCCGGAGGTGCACACCATCTTGGAGATGGGCGGCGATTCCTCACGTTACCTGGCTGTGGAGGGATCGCCTGATGGGATTGGGCTGTCCATAATCGATTATGCACAAAACGGAGAGTGCGCCGCAGGGACCGGCTCGTTCATCGATCAACAGGCCCGTCGCCTCCTTTATCGGGTCGAGGAGATCGGCGCGCTCGTGAGCACGGCCGCGCGCGCCGCTACCATTGCCGGGCGCTGCTCGGTGTTTGCCAAATCGGACATGATCCACGCCCAGCAGCGCGGCTTCCGGCCACCTGAGGTGCTTAAGGGTCTTTGCCAAGCGGTGGCAAGAAACTTCAAAGGCACCATCATTCACGGCCGCCCCTTGCGTCCTGCGGTCGCGTTCGTGGGCGGCGTGGCTCTCAACCAGGGGGTGGCAGAGGCTTTGCGCGCGGCGTTGGAGCTAGCCCCGGAGAGTTTCTTCGTACCGCCCTTCGCTGCACACTATGCCGCGATCGGTTGTGCCCTTGTGGCCTGGCGGCAGAGCCAAGAACAGGCCCCCCCGCACAGGCCTCGCGTGGAGAGGGAATCAATTGCCCTGTCGTCTGCCCCGCGCTTGTCACGCGACCAGGTGCGAACCATGCGCCACCTTGAGGCCAAGGCACCATCAGCCGTTACCTCAACGGTCGATGCGTACCTAGGGCTGGACATCGGGTCGGTGAGCACCAACTTGGCGCTGCTCGACGGTCACGGGACGGTGCTGATGGACATCTACACCAAGACCAATGCCCGCCCCATTGAGGTGGTGGCTGAGTGTTTGGCTCAAGTAAAGCGTTCGCTGGGGGAGCGAATCACTGTTCGTGGGCTCGGCACCACCGGTTCCGGGCGTGAGCTCATTGGGGAGCTCCTGGCCGCCGACGTCATCGCCGATGAAATCACGGCCCACGCGGTCGGAGCTAATTTTGTGGCAGACCGCTTCGAGTTGCCCCGGCCGGACACTATCTTTGAGATAGGAGGCCAGGACTCCAAGTTTATCTCCATCCGCAACGGGGTCGTGGTGGACTTTGCCATGAATGAGGCATGTGCCGCCGGCACTGGTTCGTTTTTGGAAGAGCAGGCCGAACGACTCGGCATCAGCATTGTGGAGCAGTTCGCGAAGCTGGCCTTTGCCGCCGAACGCCCGCTCCGCCTCGGCGAGCGCTGCACAGTATTCATGGAGAAGGACATAGCGGCCTTCCTCCGCCGTGGAGTGGCCAAGGCCGACATTGCCGCGGGTCTGGCCTATGCGGTGGCCTACAACTATCTGCACCGGGTGGTGAGAAACCGCCGCGTCGGCGAGGTGATCTTTTTCCAAGGGGGAACGGCCTACAACGATGCGGTGGCAGCCGCACTGGCGCAGGTGGTGGGCAAACCCATCATTGTGCCGCCTTTCAACGGTGTGCTCGGGGCCATAGGCGCTGCCCTTCTTGCCAGGGACAGAGTGCAGGCCACCGGGATGCCCAGTCGATTCCGAGGTTTGGGTTTCGAGCCGGGCGCCCTGCGGGTGCGCCACTTCACGTGCAAGGGCTGCGCCAACTATTGCCAGATGCAGGAGTACGACTTTGGGGGCGAGAAGAGCTACTGGGGGGACAAGTGCACGGAGCGCTACCGAAAGCCCCGCCGCACTGAACAAGAGCCGAGGCTGCCCGACCTCTTCGCGCTCCGGCAGAAGCTTCTCATGGAGCAAACCCCAGAGTGCGATGGGCGTGGGGTGACCGTGGGCATACCCATGGCGATGTACTTCCACGAGCAACTCCCCTTTTGGCGGACCTACCTTGCCTTTATCGGGGCGCACGTGGTTGTCTCGCCTGCCACCACCCGCTCCGTGGCAGAGCTCGGTGAGCAGCTCGCCGTAGCCGAGCCGTGCTTCCCTATCCTTGTGGCTCATGGGCACGTGGCTGCCCTGTTCCAAGCAGGGGTGGACATGGTCTTCTTGCCCACGGTCATCAATGTCAAGGCCACACCTGATTCGCCGGAGTGCTACCTATGCCCCTGGGGTCAGACGTTGCCGCTGGTGGTAGTCAACGCGCCGGCCTTTGAGGATAGGGAGAGTTGCATTTTGCGGCCGGTAGTTCGGTTCAAGGATGGGCCGGAGGCGGTGAAGCGCGCGCTTCGTCAGGTGGCACGTCGTCTGGGGGCCTCCATGCGCCAGAGCGATGCCGCGGTGGAGGCAGCCTACCGTGCCCAAGCCAGTTTTGTGGAGCGCTATCACCGGGCGACAATGCCACTTGTCGAAACGCACTTGCGCAATGGGGGTAAGGCGGTGCTCCTTCTCGGGCGTCCCTACAACCTGCACGACCCTGCCCTGAACCTGGCCGTAGCCAGCAAGCTCCGCACCCTCTACGGGGTTGACGTAATCCCCATGGATGCGCTGGACCTGGGGGGCGTCCCGATCGGCGACATTCACCAGAACATGTTCTGGCACTATGGGCAGCGGATTCTCCGGGCGGCGCGCTTTGCCGCCGGCCACACCGGGCTTCAGGCAATCTACATCACGAACTTCAAGTGCGGTCCGGATTCCTACATCAAGCACTTTGTGGGAAAAGCGTTGGGCAGGCCATACTTGGTGCTGCAGTTTGATGGGCATGGCAACGACGCCGGGATGCTCACCCGGTGCGAGGCGTTCCTGGATAGCGCTGGACTGTTGCGTCGGTGGCAGAGGCAATGTCAGGCGGTAGGGGAAAATCGCTAGCCGGGCGTACCCTGTACATCCCGCGCATGTCCTATGAAGGGGCATGTGCCATGGCAGCGGCATTCCGCTCGATGGGTTTTGCGGCCGAGCCCACTCCAGAGGGGGACGCCCACACCTACGAGCTTGCCCGCCGCTTCACCACGGGCGACGAGTGCCTGCCGGAGCTGGTCACCCTTGGCGACATCCTGAAGATCGCCGAGCGGCCAGACTTTGTGCCGGAAAAGACCGCACTGATGATGCCTACCTCCAACGGTCCCTGCCGTTTTGGTCAGTATCGGCACCTGATCGCCAAGGTGCTCCAAGAGCTCGGATGGGGCGAAGTCTACCTTTTCTCGCCCACCAGTGCAGACGGCTACGCGAGCATCGGCAGGCACGCGCGCCGGCTGGTGCGGACCGCATGGTGGGCGGTGGTGGTCTCCGATGCCCTGCGCAAGTTGCTCCTGATGACCCGACCCTACGAGCGTGAGCCGGGCAGCACGGAGCGCGCTTTTCGCCAGGCTCTGGATTCCGTGTGCAGTGCTTTGTCCCAGCAAGGGCTCCCCCTGGCTGGGCATAGGCGGCTGGTGGTGGGTTCAGTGGAGGAAGCACGTGACCTACTTCGCGCAGTGCCGAAGGACATGAGCCAGCCCCGGCCTCTTGTAGGCATAGTAGGCGAAATCTTTTGTCGCCTGAATGACTTCAGCAACAACCAGGTCATCCGCCGGATCGAACAGTTCGGTGGCGAAGTGTGGATATCCGATGTTGCGGAATGGGCGTGGTACACGAACGAAGAAGAGCGAGTGCGCTTGCGGCGGGAGGGGAGAAGGTGGTCATTGGCCATGATGGGCAATCGGCTGCGGCAGGCGATCATGCGCGCGGACGAACACGCCCTCCTGGCGCCATTGGCCTATGAGTACCACCTGCGGCAGGAGCCGCCGCACACCAGGGCGATCCTGGCGCGGAGCCGCCCCTATCTTCCTGCCGAGGCTGCGTTAGGGGAGATGGTCCTCAACGTGGGAAAGGCGATTTGGTACTACGAGCACGGCGCGGCGGCAGTCGTGGACGTGAGCCCATTTAGCTGCATGAACGGCATCGTTTCGGAGGCGGTCTACCCTCGCGTATCCAGAGACCTAGGGGGATTCCCCATTCGCGTGCTGTACTTCGACGGCATCCAGGACAACTTGGACCGTGATCTGGACATCTTCATGGAGGCGGCCCGCAGCTTTATGGCCCGGTCACCGCACGCCGAAAAAAGGGTTCACTCAAAGTAGGGGCCGGCCCGCTTCCTCAGGTCACGGGACGCACGCCGCGCTCGCGCAGCCTGGGGGACTAATCCTCTTCTTCCTCCTCCCTGACCCAGGCGAACTTTCTTGCTAAGGTCTTGGGGTAGTATCTGTCCAGCACATCGTAGCCCACACGTCTTCCCCAGTGGTAGTAAACGCGAGGCTCGATGTAGGACTTGAGACTGGTGCCCAAGTTCCAGGTGCGGTTCTTGGTGGCGATGGTAATCCGTGCCTTCAGTGCTCCCAAGGCGTACTCCGCGTTCTCTAACCGTCGCTGCGCAGCGGCCAGCTTGGCCTCGGTGCGCGCCACTGCCTTGGCATAGCGCTCCTTCACGTTAGCTTTCTTGGTCGCGGGAGCCGCCTTCGTCTTCTCTCGTGCTTCCTTCTTGAGAGCGCTCAACGAAGCCTGCAGCTTCTGCACCTCCATCTGGCATTTCTCCACGCGCTCCTCTGCCTTGCGCTGGCGCTCTTTGAGCTTTTCGCGGCGCTCATTCCAGTTGGCAGGTGCCTTTTTGGTGTGATTGCACAGCATCGCCGCCTCCAGGTTGGCCAGCGCTGCCGCCTGCCATTTCTTGTACTCGGGGTCGTCGGCGCTGACCCCGGAGTGCTCCAGGCTTTGGCGGACGGCCCGCGTGGCATGGTGGGTGCGGAACACCTTGGCTGTGAGCCCAGGCAAGATGCTGGACAGGTACTCGTTCACGTGCCGACTGCTGATGCCGGGGAACAGTTGCGGCTTCTCGTGCATGGGGTGCTTCTTGCGATTGCGGTTGTTAGATGGTCGCGCATTGCGGATCAGCTCCTGGAGGTTGGCCACCACCTCCGGCGGCAGGGTCAGCTTCTTATGCCACAGCACCGAATCCTTGCCGAGAAAGCGGAATTCTGCCACGCCACCCTGGTGTAACTTAACGTGCTCCGGGCGCAAGGTGGTGGCACCCACGGTGTCGGCCTCGTCGGGGTCCTTTTCGTCGCCCACGCGCATGCACAGGGCATCGATGAGGTAGCAAGCGGTAGCCACTTCCCGCCTGCGGGGTTCCGGGCTGGTGAGGTCCTGCGCGATCTGGCGTCGCACGCGCTCCAGCTCTGCATCCAGCTCGTGCGCTTTGTCGAACTTGCTTGCCTCACGTGCCTGTTTGACCGGGGCAGTGTCGTGGAGCCAGATGTACTTCATTTTTCCAGACAGCTTGTCTTTCCACCTGGCCACCCATAGCGAGTCTGGCTCCCAGACGATTTCCTGCCAGTGCCCCTCCGGTCGCGGCGCGTTGGGGCTCAAGTTAAGGGTGATGTCGCTCTGTTGTGGTCCCTCTTTCCACCGGCCGCGCAGTGGGTGTTTTCCCCGACCCATGAAGATGCAGCTGGGCTCCGCTAAATAGGTGCCAAGCTCCACTCGCTCACCATCGATGACCGCGTAGCCGTAGCGTTCTTTCAGCGCCTCACGTTTGGCTTTCCGCTCGGCTGCCAGGGCCTTGCGTTCCTCTTTGGACATGGCCAGCTTGGCCTGCCGCTCCTCTTCGACGATCTTCACCGCCGGACCAAAATCCACCTCGCCGGGCCGCAGAGGAGGCTCGATGCCCAACGCCGTGCTAAAGTCCTCCAGAAAATTGCGCACGAAAACCGGATCTTCCACGTAGGGCGTACCCTGCTTCCGGGCCCAGGCTATCGCCATCTCCTCTTGTTTGGGGTCAAGGGTGCGTTCCACCCCACGGATTTTCAGCTTCAGGCCCCGATATGGTGGCGGTTCAGGAACAACCACCCCATTGTGAATCAATTCCTTCAACGCTCCTCCTGCAGGTGCTCAGGTGCCAACTTGGTGCGATGCCAAACCATAATCGGGGCTAAATATAGCTCGATTTTGGAGAAATTTCAAACGGTTTGTGTGTGGGCAGCAAGAAGCGTGTGGGGCTTAGGACACGCGGCCGCGATCTCCGCGTGCCCGCCGTGCCTCGGTATGGCCGGGCGAACTGAACTCTTATCCCCGATCCACTGACGCGCCAGGGCAGGCCTGAGCGCCGGTCACCACAACTTGCCGAAGACAAGTGTCACAGTGGCGCCGCTAAACGACCTAAAAGGATTAATGTTGCAAAAGTAATAGGTGCCCACGCCGAAAAACCTACAGATTGGGATAAACGCCTGGATCTCCAGGGGAAAGCCGAGGGCCGTCCCCTTGTCCACCCATGTACCCTGGCCATGGCCAAACAAGTCCAGCCACGGGCCTTGAAATTCCCAACCGTGCACCATACCCACCCCACCGGCCAGGCCCATTCGCACGGGCTTCGCTCGCCAGCCATAACCCACCAGGAGCCCGTAGTCTTCGTACGCCTCACCGCCAGAGAGCTGAGAGTTGTTTCCGGTCAGACGCGCTGAAACCAAAAGGTGGTCAACCTGCACGCTCAGGGCGGCACTTGCGGCGGTAAAGCCGAGGCTGCTAAGGCCTCCTCCTAAGGCCAGCCAGGAGCAAACTGTCCTCGTTTGGCCGGCGCCAGCGTTGCACCAAGGCAGTGCCATTATGCACGCCCCCACGACCCCGCGCCCGACAAACACGGGAGTGCGCATAGGTTCCTCTTCGCGTTAGTGAAAAGCACCAGTCGATGGCAGCGGGGTCGGCGCACTCGCACCATCACGTCATTCTGGCAAAAATAGCCAGGGCCTTGCGCAGTGCCTCTTCCGGCACGGCAAAGGAGACGCGAAAATGAGTGCGACGGGCGGAGAACTCGCCGCCAGGGACAACCAACACTCCTTGTTCAATGGCGCGGTGGACAAAGGCATCGCCATCGCCGTCAGGCGCTTGCGGGAAGATGTAGAAGGCCCCGTCGGGACGCTGCACCCAGAAGTGTTTTCGCAATTCTTCGTAGGCAAGGTCACGTTTTCGCTGACAACGCTGGACGTGCTCGGAGAGATCCACATCCAGGGCCACCAGGGCAGCCTTTTGCGCCGCAGAGTTGGCGCACACATAGGAATACTGCTGGAACATCGCCATGGCCTCGATCACCGGGCCAGGGCCAATAGCGTAGCCCACACGCCAGCCGGTCATTCCTCCGGTCTTGCTGAAGCCATTGACCACGATGGCCTCCGGGAGGACCTCTGCCATGCTGGTAAACCGGGTCTCGCCATACACAAATCGATCATAGACCTCATCAGAAACCACCGCCAGCCCGTGTGTCCGGGCTATGCGCGCCACGAGTTCCAACTCCTCGCGCGTGTACACGACCCCAGTAGGATTGTGCGGCGTGTTGACGATTATGGCCTTTGTACGCTCGGAGATGTGCGCTGTGAAGGCGCTCTCGCGCAGACGAAAATCCGGATAAGTATCAACCAGGCGGGGCGTCGCGCCCAAGAGCCGCACCACATTGCAGTAGGCGACAAAGTAGGGATCAGGGATAAGCACCTCGTCCCCTTCGTCCACAAGGGCCATCATGGCCAGGAGCAGGCCGCCGGTGGCGCCGGTGGTGATGAGCACCTCCTCCGGCTCCACGCCACGCGCCGAGAGAACGCTGCGCACCTTCTCGCGCAGCTCGGGGATACCGCGCGTCGGTGTGTACTTGTTGTACCCTCGGTTGATCCATTTAATGGCCTCTTTCTTGACTGGCAATGGTACATCAAAGTCTGGCTCACCGATAGAAAGGTTGATCAACCCTGGTTGACTGCAGGCAATCTCAAAAATCTTGCGAATGCCGGACGGATGCACTCTTCGAACGCGTTGCGCAAGCTGCGGGCCTGGATGCACGTGCTTCCTCCTTGCCTATCTCCGACTTCGTTCGCTCGTATCCTGGGCTATTCTGGTGGCAATTACAATCTTCCGGACCCCTGCCTGTTTGGCTATGTCCATCACCTCGACGACGCGGCCGTGGGTGGCCTCCTGGTCGGCACGGAGCACCAAAGGGCGCTCCCGGTCTGCGGCCATCTCGGCTTCCAGGCGTACGCGCAAAGAGTCCAGCGAAATCGGGGCTTCCCCCAAAAAGAGCTCGCCTCGCGGCGAGATGTGAACGATGAGCTCCTTCTGCTGTGCCACTTCAAAAGACTTGGTGGTGGGGAGGTCCAGCTTCATGCCTGGTTGTTCAAGAAAGGTAGAGGAGACCATGAAGAAGATGAGCAGGAGAAAGAGCACATCAATGAGGGAGGTGATATTGATGAGCACTTTTCGGCGTGGATGTTCACGAAAGCGCATGGGCCTCCCCTGGTTCCTGCCCGCGAGAGCTGTTCACCTTGCGCAACAACATGGTCGAGTACTTTTCCATGTCCAGAACCAGGTCCTCGGCCTTGGAGGCAAAGTAGTTGTAAAAGACCAGCGCGGGGATGCCAATGGAAAGGCCCACGGCGGTGGTGATGAGGGCCTCCGAGATGCCGCCGGACAGGGCGCTGGCTTGACCTACGCCGATGCGAGAGATGATGTCAAAGACCTTGATCATCCCGATCACTGTGCCGAATAGACCGAGCAGTGGCGCCACTCCGGCGACCGTCTCTAGAATCACCAGTCCACGTTCCAGGAGTCTAGCCTGCTGTCGCCCCACGTCTTCAATGAGCTCCTTCGCCTCCGTCCTGTCCAAGTGGCGGTTTTCCAACACAGCCTCCACAAGCGCTGCCAATGGTCCCTTCACCTTACGGCACAGCTCAAGGCCCAAGTCGGTCTCTTCGGGCCCGGACATGTGTTCGATCCAGGCCACGATGTCAGGTACCAAGATGCGCCGGCGCCGCAACGCAATGCTCTTCTGAATGACCACTGCCAGTGCCAGCACAGAGCAGAGCGCCAGAGGGATCATTGTCACGCCGCCTTTGACGAGGGTTTGGAGTGGTCCAGTCACCGTTCTGCTTCCCCCTGGTTGCTCATGGCCGAGTGACAGAGTAGATGAAGGTCCATGTCAGCTCCAAATACTCCTCCGGGAAACCTTTGGGCAGCGGCTTGAACGGCGCCGAGTTCTTAACAGCAATCACGCTCGTTTCTTTGAGCGACGGGTGGCCGGTGTAGCCGAGCACTTCCAGGTCTGTCATCTGGCCGTCGGGCAACACCCGGAAGCGGAGCACGGTCTCGCCGCTAATGATGCCAAGGCGCGTGAAGGCCGGCGGCGGGTAGACGTTCTGCCGAATCTTGCGCTTCATCTCGAGCACGTAGGGGGCAAAGTCCCAGGCATAGGTGTTCAAGGTGACGCCGCCAAGTTCCTCGGCGCTAAAGTCCACGCTGCGGAAGGAGACGTCATCACTGCCGAATCCTGTTACTCCAGGACGCCGGCCGCTGGCACCTGAAAGGACCTGGGGAGAGAACCGCTCGTGCAATTCCACGCCGGCCTGGTCCCGGGTGGGGGTGGTCTCCGACGGTGCTTCCTGGGGCCGTTGGAGACGGCCCTGGGCACCGGACAACTCCTCTTTCTGTCCGCCTGAGGCAGCCTCTCCCCCCATCTGTCCAGTGGCTCCACCTGCGAAAACGCGATAAGGAGAGAGGCCCTCCGAATAAGGTTCCCCTCTCGGCTTGTCGCTGGCGGTGTACAGGTCGCTCGCCCGCGTGCTCTTGTCCGACACCAGGTTGGTGCGCTCGGTGGGTTGAGCCTGCGGTGCGTCTGGAGGCGTCTCCACAAGCTCGAATTGTAAACGCTTCTCCTCCTCAGCTGGCTGCGGGGGTAGGTTTTTAGGTGCGGCGAGTACACCCAATTCCCGTGCTGTGCCCCAGAGGGAAAGCAGGAGGGCATGCGCCATAAGCGACGCCAGCAACGCCACCGAGAAGGAGTCATGGCGCACACCCAGTCTGTTGCTTAGTGGGGCCATGGGTTCAGACGCCAATAGTCATGAGGTCCTCGGCCACAGTGATGGGTCCAGCGAATTGGCGCGCGCAGGGAGTCAGCACGTCGACTTGGTCGCAAGGAGGGTAGAGGTGTACGAGGACGAGCTTCTTGCATCCGGCCTCTTGTGCGATGCGCCCCGCCAGACTGGGGGTGAGGTGACCATCAACCTTCTGATCATCTGGGAGCGAACATTCCAAGATAGCGAGGTCCGCATCCCTGCAGAGTTGCACCACCGCCGGGCAATAGTCGGTATCCCCAGAAATGGCGACAGCGTGGGGCCCGGCTTGTAGGCGGAGGCCCAAGGCAAGGCTACTGTGGCGCACGGGCATGAATGTCACCTTCCAGCCGTGCAGACGGCGAGATTCGCTGCCCACCTCGGAGACCGACAGACCAAAGGGAAGGTCCTGCAGCCAGGGGTCATGCGCCGCCCGCAGGCGGTTGACCAGTGCTTGCGTGCCCTTAGGGCCCACAATCTCCAGAGTCCACCCCGTGGGCAAGTCGTGCGTATTGCGCAGCGCAAAGAGCCAGGCTGGCAGGTCGCTCACGTGGTCAAGATGGAAGTGGGTCAACAGCAGCAGGTGCAGATTGCGGTAGTCGATGCCGGCCTCGCTCATGCGTCGCAGAGTACCTGGGCCGCAATCCACCAGGAGGGCCTGCTCTCCATAGAAGAGGGCGATCGACGGCGAGGAACGCCGCCACTGTGGGACGCAGGTGCCCGAACCCAAAATGACTACACGCACTCCTTCAGCCGCGATCGTCATCCCTCCTGGTTGCGTCCAAGAGCCACTGCAAATAGCTTGGCGCGCCATCGGTCACCGGCAGGGCAAGAATCTCCGGTACCTCGTAGCTGTGCACCTGGCGAATCTTGTCCGACAAACGCGCAAAAAGAGCCGCGCGCGTCTTGATGATCAGCAGGCTCTCCTGGTCTTTGCATATTTGGTCTTGCCACCTATAGCACGATCTCACCTCGGGGACCACCGTCACACAGGCAGCCAGTCGCTCCGTAACCAGGAGTTGGGCAATGTTTTCTGCCTGCTCATGCGTGGCCGCGGTGGCAAAGACGACCAGGAAGTCGCTGGCTGGTGCCTTCTCCCTTGGCGCAACGTTATGTTCAGCCGTGCAAGACAAATGTTCGCTCCACTGCCGCTGCTCAGAGGACAACGACCAACCCTGTGGCAGGAGTTACCGCAACAAATCCTCTCTGCCTCTTTCCTTCAGTACTTGCTTGTAAATGGAGGTGGAAAGGGCAAAGAGCGCTTCAATTTCCGCCATCGCCCGGATTGGCCCTGCCGCCCTGATCTGCCTAGCCATGATGGCGGCAAGAGGCTTCACTTTCCCCAACCAGAGCCGGTGTGCCGCATCCCCCGACATCCAGAACTGGATCTCGGCGCGCGTCTCACACGGTCCACAGATCACATCCCAATGGGCACCGTCCACCCTTACGGTGATTTCGGCGTTTGGTTCGTGAAACACAAAACGCAACGACTTATTGAGCTTGAGAAGCTTGGCGCCAAGCTCTGTCTCCTGCAGGGAGCGACGGAACACTGTGCCCAGGATGTCACAGAGCTCTTCCGGAGAAGCGAAGGCCTTCCCCATGCCTATACCTCCTCACGTGAATGACCCCCCATTATGGGACTGTCCGCGAGCCGACGCGCAAGTCGCGGAGCTCCGCCGGTGGGCGCCGGTCGGTTATGATGGTGTCCGCTGCCTAGTTCTGTTCCATCCGCTCCTTGATCAGTCTTTCAAAGCGCGGCTTGTAGATGAGGTCGTAGGTTGCCTCCTTATCTGGGAACAGACGGAGCACACTCTGCTTGGCGGCGCGGGCGAGGGCCAAAGCCTCCGCTAAGCTCATTGGTTCCTGCTGCAAGACCGCCGCCGTCAGGTCCACAATCATGCGCACCCAACGCAGGCGCCTATTCTCTTCCTGGATCTCCAGCTCGGTTGCCACGGCTTTTCTCCAGAGCAGAAGCGATCCATCCCTTCGCGTTGACGATGTGGGATCCTTCCCAGTAGATCCGCCCGCATTGGGGACAACGCCAAAATGACCGCTGGTGGTGGCGCACAAAGCCGGCCACCTGATCGCCGACCGTCTCAAGGCTCACTGGCTCCACCCGACGGTTGCAAATGGTGCAAAGAGTGAACAGGCCCTGTTCAGTGTCCAGGTCAAAGGCCTCCACCACCTGGCGGAATTGCTCGCGCACTTGCTGGCTTTCGATGAACAAACTCCTCCCTGGCTTGAGCGAGTTGGCCAGAGCCTTGTCTCGGGTCAAGACGAGCCGCTGTTCGCTGGTGGCCTTGGAGCGTAACTCTGCGTCCGTCCATGACCTGGAGTACTCGGCGTCGTAGCCGATGATGCGCAGCCATTTGGCCAGCTTCCCCAGCATGACGTCGACGGCGAATTTCATCCCTGGGTCCTATCAAACGGACGGCATTTGAAAAATAGCATACATCTGCCAAAAAGTCAAGCGCTTTGTTGAGTCCGTCGGCACCACGCCCTGGGTGAAGAAGGACAAGCGCCTAAGGCATCCGGTAGTGGCAGGGGCAGGCCGCGACGGTTGGCTCCGGGACCTAGAAGCCATGGTGAAGGGCCAGAACCGGCCTCCCTTTGCCGACCAAACCCTCTTTTATTCGCACCTCGTCAAGGGGGCGCATGGGTCACGGCCTCTGCGATTGTCCTCCCCGTTTCCGCCAGAGCTGTGCCTCGTCGCGGTAGGCGTCCCGGAAGGCTGTCCCTTTGAACGCTTCTAGCAACACTCGCTGCGCCGAGAAAAGCTCAGGAGTCATTGCCTCCCTGCATCGCTGGGCATCAACTTCGATACGGGGGAGGACCCGCGCGGCGATGCTGAGCGAGTCGGCGGTGACCCGCAAGGCGTCCAGCACCCTAACCTTGATCAGCTGGAGATCACGGTGGTAGCCGGAGATCAGGTTCGCGGACAAGCTGGCAATGGCTACCTCGTCCGAGAGGATAGAGTGATAGTGAGCGCGCATGATCTCAAACACATCCGGATTGTGCTTGTGCGGCATGAGGGAACTTCCTGTGCATATCTCCCTTGGCAGTTGGAAGTACCCCAGTTCAGGCATACTGAAGAAGATGACGTCAGATGCGAACCTGTTCAGGTCATAATGGAACAGACTGAGCACGTGCACTATACTTGCCTCGAACTTGCCGCGGCTGTTCTGGACATAGAGCGGGTTGCGCTGTACACGCGCGAATCCCAGCTCTCGCGCGGTGAGGGCGCGGTCGATTTTCACGGGCAGACCGTACCCTGCACCCGTGCCAAGAGGGGACTGATCGATGAGACCCTGCGCCCAGCGCAGCGCTTTGCGATTGTCCTGCAGGGATTCCAGGAATGCCCCCGCCCAGAGCCCCACCGTGGAGGGCATGGCCTTTCGGGTGTGGGTGTAGCCTGGGATGGGCACTGCGCGCCACCTGCGGGAGAACACCTTAAGAGCTTCCGCAAAGCCGACGGCCAGTTGGTCGATTTCGCGCAGGCGCGCCTTGTACAGCAGGCGAAGGGCCGCAAGAACCTGGTCGTTGCGCGAACGCGCCGTGTGAATCTTCTTCCCTGCCTCGCCAACCTTGGTCACCAAAAACTGCTCAAGCGCCGTGTGACAATCCTCTTGTTCAGGGCGGATCTCAAATCGACCCGACCGGGCCAGCTCCCGCGCCTCCTCAAGGGCTTCTTTCAGGGCTCGTTCCTCCTCACTTGACAGGACGCCCATTTTGCGCAGCATCTTGGCGTGCGCCATGGAGGCGAGGCAGTCGTATTCGATTAGCTCCCGGTCTACCAGGTAGTCTCGGCCCACGGTGTATCGCTCTACCTCGGGGTCTAGGGAGGCCTCATCATCCCAGAGCTTCATGTCTTCCTCCGTGTCAGCTGAGCCCGCCAGTCATAAGGGAAACGCTTGCGCAGCACAATGCTGTGTGCTTTGAGCCGGATGGCGTTGATTTCGATGAAACCGCGCGCGTCTGTGGCGTCGAAACCACCCTCTACTTCCATGCTCGAGAGCTCGCGGTCGTACAGCGAGATGGGCGATTCCCTGCCCACCACGTAGACATTCCCTTTGAGCAGGGCCAGTCTCACCTTGCCATCGATGGCCTCCTGGCTTTTTTCGATGGCGCTCAGGAGGAAATCCATCTCCGGTGAAAACCAATAGCCGTTGTAGATGAGCTCGGAGAATTTGGGCACCAGCATGTCGCGCAGGTGCATCACCTCTTTGTCCATGGCGATGCCTTCCAGGTCACGGTGCGCCGTCCACAAAATCGTGGCTCCAGGCGATTCGTAAACGCCGCGCGACTTGATGCCGATGTAGCGATTCTCTACCATGTCCACACGGCCCACGCCGTGCATGTGCCCCAACTCGTTGAGGTACAGAAACAGTTCAAGCGGTGTGTCTTTGGTGGTGCCGTCGTCCAGATTTATCACTTTGGTCGGGAAGCCGTCTTTGAAATGAATCTCGATGAGGCTCTCCTGGTCCGGGGTCTTATGAATGGCCTGCGTGCGGGTGAAAATGTCCTCGGTGGGCCGTAGCGCAGGGTCCTCCAAGATTCCCGCCTCATGGCTGATGTGCATGAGGTTTTCGTCCTCACTGTAGGGTTTTTTGAGGGACGCTTTGACCGGGATACCGTGCTTTTCGGCGTACCGTAACAAGTCGGGTCGCCCCTTGAAAACCTGCAGGAACTCCGGGTCCTTCCACGGAGAAATAACCTTTATTTGTGGGTTAAGGGCATAGTAGGAGAATTCAAATCGAACCTGGTCGTTGCCCTTACCCGTCGCGCCATGCGCTACGTAGGCCGCAGATTCGCGTTCAGCTATCTCTACCTGCTTCTTGGCCAAAAGAGGTCGCGCCAGCGCAGTGCCCAAAAGATAGCGGCCCTCATAGACCGCATTGCCGCGCATAGCAGGGAAGATAAAGTCGGTGACGAACTCTTCCCTCAAGTCCTCCACGTAAACCTTGCGCGCCCCTGTGCGGTAGGCTTTTTCCGCGATCTCGGCAAAGTCATCGCTTTGGCCTACGTTACCCACAAAACAGACGACCTCAAACCCCTTCTCCAAAAGCCATTTCAGAATTACCGAAGTGTCAAGCCCCCCGCTGTATGCAAGAATCACCTTTTCCATTGTCGGTCTCCTTTCAAAGGAATAAGAATGGCGCTCCTCTTTCCGGTCACGGTCGACCGGTAAGTGCAATGTTACATTGGGCTATGTGGGGAAATACTTAGGGCCGGGGCGTGCCCCCGGCACGGCGGCGACGCAGCGGGCGTATTGCAGCAATCTTCCCGGGGGCTGCCGATGCCCTCCGGTGTAACTGTGTAGTGCGTGAGTGTGGGCAAACCGACTGCATGGGTCGAAGTACCTCAGCCTGAAATGATGACGCAATTATATGAAGAAACGTTGATATTATCAACGCTTTTTTGCCCTGCAATGAAGCTTACCGCCTAAGGTCGCAGGGAGTAAATATGGCTTTTGGGCTGGCGTGGTCGTATGGGGAGCGAGCTCTCAGCCAAACGAGCAACGACCGGCTTTGCAGCCCGGTCGTTGCTCGTCGCCGCACCGTATACCCGCTTGGCGAGCAAAATGGGGGATTTAGGCGAAGCGTCCCTCGGTGTCTATCCTAATTTATAGCCGATCTTGCGCAAAAACTCTTTGCGGTGAGCAACGTCGCTTTCCGACTCGACCCCTAACGGGCTTTGGCCGTCAACGACGCCGACAATTCCTCTGCCCTGGGCAGTCTCCACCACCAATACTTCGACTGCATTGGCCGTGGCGCAGAAGATATTGACCAGCTCCACCACCTCGCGGAGTGCGCGCAGCACGTTGATAGGATAGGCGTTGCCCAACAGCAGCACAAACGAGTGGCCGGCGCCAATGGCTAGGGCATTTTTTGTGGCCAGCTCCACCAGATGCGGGTCAGTACCACTGCGTCGCACCAGGCGGGGGCCGGACGATTCACAGAACGCCAACCCAAACTTGATGTTGGGCACGGCACAAACCAGCGCCTCATGCACGTCTTCCACCGTCTTGATGAAGTGGGACATGCCGATGATTACGTTGACGTCATCTGGCTTGTCGACCTTGACGCTCATGATCTCCATGATGGTTTTCCTCCGGGTGCACCCGATTTTCTAATCCGTGGGGGCCCAGTTGTCGCCCACTTCCACAATCCAGGCCCAAAGGAAGCGAGTGGCGATAGGGACGACCGCGGAAGCCTGTTCTGTGGTGGCGTTGACTGCCGTGCCGGCGAAAGGGATGCCGCTTTCTTCGAAGACTTTGGCCGCCGCAGCTAACCCATTATCAAGCGACCCCGGCACAAGAAACAGTCCCCCTTGGTCCTGCACGGTAAATGCCTCTTGCCATGCGCGCAAAGCTGCGGTTGTGGCAGGGCGCAAATCCGCGCTGATCCCGACGCGATCTACATGCAGCACTGGTCCTGAAGAATGGGCCCCGGCATCCGCATAGAGCTGGTGGGGCATGAGGTCCTCTTTGAAACGCAAGTAGCTGTCCACCGCCATGCCCAGGAGGCGTTGATTGGGCCAAAAGTGCCTGCTGAACCGCGCCCGCTGCAGAGTCGGGTCCCAAGTCCATAGGTCCTCCGGGCGATAAAATTCTCCCTCATAGCGGCCGTGGTGTCCGATGGCCCAGGCGGTGTTGAGCAAGATATCCCCCACCTGGGCATTGACTGCCTCGCAGAGCGCAAGGGCCACCACCACATCGGGGCGCCACTCTTGCGGCAGGGCGTGTGCCATGAGCACCGCGCTTGCGGTGGCATTTTCGGTTCCTGGGGGTAGCGTTTCCAGGACCATGCGGACCTTACGCTGCCCCTGGCACTCCACCAGTTGGAAGGTGCGCCCCATTGGCCCCTGCAAAGCGTCGATCTTTGCGCCTCCTCGTGCCAGAACCGCGAGCAGCGAGTCGGCCACCTCTTGCTGGGTCACCTCGACGCCGATCACCAGCCGTTTTTCTGATGGAGCACCTTTCAGCGACAAAAGCAACACCCCGATGAACAGGATGAACGTCCCCACGGGAAAGGCGAACGACTTGTTATCCCTTCTCATCTGTGCTTCCTCCCATCGTCCTCCACCCACACTCTCGCCTGCAGGGAATACATTGCCTTTGGCCACACGTGCCTGGAGGTCCAGAGGTGTCTCATGGCGGGCGTAGCCCCAGGCGTTCCATCATGGAGTAGAGGCGCCTGCGGGTGACACCCAAGAGCCTGGCGGCTTCAGTTTTGTTACCGCCGGCTCGGTCCAAGGCCTTGAGGATCAGGCTGCGTTCCACCTCTTCTATGCGCAGTCCTTCCTCGGGGATTTCAATTGGCTGCGGACTCTGGGCATTGTAAACGACGTGGGCGGGTAAGTCGGCGCGGGTGATTACTCCGCCGCCCGCCATAATGAGTGCCCGTTCCACGACGTTTTCAAGCTCCCGGACGTTGCCTGGCCAGTTGTACTTCATCAAGGCCGCGAGGGCGTCCGGCTCTATGGCGGCCTTTGCGCCCCCGTGCTTTTTCAGAAAGTGATTGACCAACTCGGGAATGTCATCGCGGCGCTCGCGCAGGGGCGGCAGCACGATGGGGAAGACATTGATGCGGTAGTAGAGATCCTCCCGGAAGGTACCAACCCGAAGAGCCTCCTCCAGGTTGCGGTTGGTGGCGGCGATGATGCGCGCCTTGACCGGCACGGCGCGCGTAGCCCCCAATGGCACCATTTCGTGGGTCTGCAGCACGCGCAGTAGTTTGACCTGGGTGGCCAGCGACACGTCGCCTATCTCGTCGAGAAATAGAGTTCCCTCCCCGGCCACTTCAAAGAGGCCGGCCTTGCGTCGGTCCGCGCCAGTAAAAGCACCCTTTTCGTAGCCAAAGAGTTCGCTTTCCAGAAGGCTCTCAGGCAGGGCCCCGCAGTTGACAGCGAGGAAAGGCTTGTCCGCCCGCGGACTGAGCTCGTGGATGGCGCGGGCGATGAGCTCCTTGCCGGTGCCACTTTCCCCCCGAAGCAGAACCGTGGCATCGGTGGGGGCCACTTTCTGCACCATGCGGTAGACCTTTTCCATCCCCTCGCTGCGGCCCACCACGTTTGCCAGCTCGAACGTACGCCGTAGCTCTTGCCGGAGCGCAACGTTTTCCTCCTGGAGCGCCCTTTTCTCCACGATGTGGCGCACCTTGAGGCGGAGCTCGTCTGTCTCAAAAGGCTTGATCAGATAGTCATAGGCCCCCTGTTTCATTGCCTCCACGGCCGTCTGTGCCGTGGCGTACGCGGTCATCAGGATGACCTCCACCTGCGGCTGACGGGCCTTAAGCTCCTTGAGGACTGACAGGCCATCCATGCCAGGCATCTTGAGGTCGCACACGACCACATCATACTGCTCCTGGGCACACTCCCTGAGTGCACTCTGGCCATCGAAGGCCATGCTCACGTGGTGGCCGTCGGCTTCCAGGGCGGCCTTGAGCACCTGGCACATACGCTGCTCATTGTCGACGACCAAAACGCGTCCGCGTCGCACCTTATCCTCGCAATGGTGAAGAGGCACCCCTATTCGATCGCGGTGGTAAGAAGAGTTTTTAGCTCCCCCAAGGGCATAATGGGGCAGGGGTAACCGCCCCGGCGCAGCTCGCAGCTGGCCCAGCAGGAGCACTTGGTGCTGCAGACGAGGGTGCGTCCGTTCCCGGCCGCGTTCTCTGGGATGAAGGCTGGCCGCCATTCTTTCCGCAGGCCGGTCGCCGCCAACTCAACAATGGCCGTCAGCTGCTCCAGACACCCGTTGAAGAACTGCACCTGCTCCCCGGGTGTTTTTGTGGCGCGCATGAGTCGCCGTAGTTCCGGACGGTAAGGGACATAGCCCCACAGTTCTGCTTGCAGGCCCAGCTGGTCCAAGAGCACCGCGCGCAGCGCCTGACCTACCCTGCGGTCACTCGCTTCGCGCACGCAGTTGACCACGATCCCAATCCGCATCTGTTCTAGGAGGCTTTCAAAAAGACTGCTCAAACAGTGGCGTCCGCGATTGAACCCGCCCAAAAGCTGGCGTAGGGGGGTATGATCTCCAGCGCGTTTGCGCAAGAAACGAAGGAGGGTGTTCGCCTCCGGGCGCCCCGTGGACCTTTTGTGCAGCCCATGGAGCAAGCAGGCCTCGACAAAGTGGAAGGAAGCGTGTATAGCAGCGGGCTCAGGGGTGGTCACTAGTATGCCCAGTTCGGAGGCAAGGAAGCAATCCAATGTAAACGCAGCAGTGCCCGGCCCAAGGTCCATGATGGTAAGTGGGACATCCAGGGCGCGCACGGTGCGGATGAGCCTAGTGGCAAGCGCCCCGTCCTCGGCCGCCTCCACAGGGGCGTCGCATACAGAAACAAGCTTCAGCTTCCCCGTTGGGTCAATGGTACACTTCTGCGCGGAGGTTGAGCATACCTGTGGAGTGTCAGACCCCGGAGGAGCCAGCCACGCTGTCAGATTCTTTCCCCCAAGATCGGCGTCGACCAAGGCCACGCCATGCACCCGGTCACACAGGTGCTGCGCCAAGGCCAGTGCAAGGGTGGTCTTTCCCACCCCACCCTTACCACTCCCAAGCGCAACGAGCACTTTGTTGCTCCTTGCGTTATGCATAGCACACCCCTGTCACTTCCTCACCTCCACCGTACCCACAGGGGGTCCCCTAACTCAAGTCTAACTCCGACTGGGAGGGCACGATCTTCACTTGCTGCGCGAACTCGCGAAGGCGGTCCACCTCTTCCTGAGTAAACAGGCGCCAGCCCCGACGGTCCTTTTGCTTGGCGTCGCGCACCAACCGTGCCGCCTTCCAGCGGTACCAGGTAGCCCTGCTAATCCCAGCAGCCGCCAACGCTTCGTGTGTTCTGTAGTAGGTCTTTCCCTTGATGACTATCGGCATTGTCGTTCCCCTCAAGCCCCCGCTATTATTATCGACAGATTTTGAGACGTCTTAAGATAAGATTTTTTTCCCAAATCGTCAAGAGAAAACTGGATTTTTTCCCCGGAGGAATTCCAGCGGAGTGCACAGTCCGCCTTTGTGGAACAGTCACGATCGGTCAAGGACGATCCCGGGAGGGCATAGAGGGCTAAGAGGGCGGCCCGCCCAGGCTGGGTAGCAAGGAGGGCTCGTGGGTATGGGCGGTGTGAGTCAATGTGGGGCCGACACACGCCGCGAGCGAGGGGAATACATACAGACAGGGGGCCGATTGCCGGGAAGTTCTCGCCTCCCCGTCAGATTCGAAAAGCGTCAGCCGCAGCATTCCGTCAAGGCCAGTGCCGCGGACGTGATTCTATGTGCGCAAGAGAAAACCGGCCACGACCGCCTACACCGACAGAGGGTTCCTTAAAGAGGCCTATGGTGTCCACCCGGTTGATCGAGCCAGCCCCGACCTACCACGCCGGTGTAAGCCGGCCCGTCTGGTCTTCCCAATGCGGTGCCCAGGCCAAGGCCACGAGAGACACAGCCACGTCGCTCTTGCGCGGGCGAAGTACCACAGTCTCCAGGGCCTCATTCCTTGGGTCAGAGCGCGCCTGGAGCTCCTGGATTTCCCGGGTCAGCTCTTGCTCGGCCTCGGCCAGCTCCCGGCGAGCCGCAGCCAGACTCTCCTCGGCTCGGCGAACGTCCTGTTCTTCCTTAAACGTGCGACTGGCTCCCCTGGCCGCGGTAGTGGCGCGCCCAATGGTGGACTGGGTGACGGCCCGTCTTCCCAAAAACGCACCAAGCAGGGTTGTTCCCACGGAGATTGCGGTTTGCATCTTTTGCTGTCTGGCTTGTTCTGCCTCACGGGCCAAGGTCAACTCCGCACGGCGCACACGCTCTTGGAGCGCGTCAAGACGGGCAGCATATTTTTGCCGCAGGCGGGCTACCTGCTCATCCCTCTGCTCATGGGTGGCCATCTGCAGCCGGATGCGAAAGTCCCTCTCCGCCTCGCCAGGTTTGGAAACAAGGCCCAGTGAGGGACTCTTGAGGAGTTGGAGGGTCTGCGTGCGGAAGAGCCACTCCTGGAGATCTTTGCTCCAGGCCGCATAGTTGGCCTTCTTTGTAGCCTCAGCCGATACCTGGCCAAAGCGGGCATCTTGGACCCTAGGCTCCTGCTCTAACCGCTCTTCGTCAATGTCCAGGCGATGGGCACCCTCCCAGTTCACCAGCGAGGGACGCTCAGGCAAGTCCGCAAGGAGTGCCACCTTGTCCTCAGTGCTGACGTCCGTTTTTCGGTCGAGATAGTAGACTCGGCCCACGCCCAGGAGCATCGGTTCATAGCAGAGCTTTGCTTCCGGCGGTGGGGTTTGGCGTACAGGAATGAAGCACTGAGGAATGCCAGGATCAAGGACCGGCCGTGCAGCGGTGACCTCTTTTGCCCTGCTGGGCTGCAAGGTGGCAGGCGAACCCTGGCCCTCTCCGGTACGAGGAGCCGCCTTCTTGCGCTCGTCCATCAGGGTCTTGATTTGGGCGCGGGTCAAGGGGCCGCACAGGTAGGACATCGCCCAGCGCGTTTCGAACGTGACCGGTGCCTTCTCATGCACGTTGTGCATGAGAAAGACGCGTTTGCCGAGCCCCGCAAGTGTCTGCTCCATGCGCCTGCGGTCAAAGCTCCCCCCGAGGTTCGCTCCCTCCAGGCCGTCCAAGAGGCGCTGTTTGTCGCGCTCCGTCTGCAACCGGCCTATGAACCAAGTGCCGGTATTGGCCAGGCCTTTGTAGTCCAAGTCCACCGGGTTTTGCGTGGCAAGCACTATCCCCAACCCAAAGGCGCGCGCCTGTTTCAGCAGGGTCATAAGTGGTGCTTTTGCCGGCGGATTGGCCACCGGCGGGAAGTAGCCATAAATCTCGTCCATGTAGAACAGAGCACGGAGACTGCTTGTGCCGGACTGCGTACGCATCCATCCCAGGATCTGGTTCAGTAAAAGCGAGACGAAGAACATACGCTCGGCATCGTTGAGATGGGCAATGGAGAAAATGGCCATGCGCGGCTTTCCCTCGGGCGTGTAGAGGATGCGGTCGATGTCCAGAGGCTCCCCTTCCAGCCACGTGGCGAAGCCGGGTGCTGCCAGTAAGTTGTTCAAACGCATGGCCAAGTTGAACCGCTCCTTGGTCGGGAAGAATGACTCCACGTCGAAGACCCCAATCTTGTTCATGGGCGGTGACTGAATGGCGTGGATGAGCCCGGCAAGCTCCATGTCCTGACCTTGCCTCCAGGCGTTATCGAGGATATTGCTGAGGAGAATGTGCTCGCGACTTTGCAGCGGGTCGGCCTGAATGCCCATCAAGTTAAGCAGGCTGGTCACGGTTGTGTTGACGCGCTCACGCAAGAGCTCATCCTCATCGAGAATTCCTTGCGGGGGAGCGGCGAAGGAGGCGACAATTGAAACCGGAAGCCCAGCCGTACTCCCTGGCGTGTAGATCGCAAAGTCAGCGGACTCCCGAAGACGGCGGATGCGCTCCCCATCCTGTCCCCATTCTGCCAGTCCCTTCTTCCATAGTTCCGCCTGTTGCCGGGCGTATTCTTCAGTGGAAACGCCTAGCTTGCGTGCATCATCTTCATTGACCCAGGGTAGGAATTCTTGGGTACTGAGTCCCGGGAATGTCAGCAACAGGTTCGGCAAGTCCCCCTTGGGGTCGACAATGATGGCGGGGATCCCGTCCAGGGCGGCCTCTTCCAGAAGCCCGATGCACAAGCCAGTCTTCCCGCTGCCGGTCATGCCCACACAAACTGCGTGCGTGACCAGGTCTTTGGAATCGTAAAGCAAGAGCTCGTCGAGACGCGCTCTCTTTTCCAAATCATACAGGCGCCCCAAGTAGAAGACGCCGAGCTTCTCAAAATCTTGCATAGCTTATTTCCTCCCGGACGCTAATCGGCTTCAGAGTCTTTTGCATTAAAGATATGAACCTTCGGGAAAAAGTCAAGGACAATCTTGCTGGGTCAACAGTGGGGAGGAGATTTGCTGAGTAGGGCCGGAGAAGAAAACGTTTGACTTTTACGCAAGAAATTAGTATAATAACAAAGACAAATATGAATCTTCATTCACCAGCTAAGGGAGGCTAGCCATGGCAAACTACAAGATCGCGGAGATTGAGGGTATCGGGAAACAGTATGCAGCGAAGCTGGAGAAGGCGGGCGTCAGCACCACGGACGACCTGCTGGAGAAAGGAGCCACGCGCAAGGGCCGCCAGGAGCTGGCAGACGCCACTGGCATTAGTGGGGACCTGATCCTCAAGTGGGTGAATGCCGCTGATCTATTCCGGGTGCCTGGCATCGGCAGCGAATACGCGCAGCTTCTGGAAAAGGCAGGTGTGGACAGCGTGAAGGAGCTGCGGAACCGCAAGCCGGAAAACCTCCACGCTACGCTCGCACAGGTGAATGAGAAACACAAGCTCGTCCGCAAGCTCCCGGGCCTTAGCCAAGTAGAAGGCTGGGTGAAGGCCGCCAAAGAGCTGGAACCGGTCATCAAGTACTGAGCCGAGTTCGCAACCGAAGGACGATGGACATGCGGCGCCTCAGATCGAAGGCGCCGCACTTTTCAATGTACGAAAGGAGGACTCCGCTATTCTCACAGAAGGCGGCCTCCTCTGTAGGCCTACATCCCGAACGCGCACCACGAAGTCCCTATCTGCACTTTAACAAAAGGAGGATTCCATATGGGAACGTTTAGCTTTTTGAAAAACGTAGGCGCCGCCATTTTTGGCGGCGGCAAGAACGAGGCCAAAGAAGTGGAAACTCTCTTGCGCACCGAACTGGGGGATCGCATCAAGAACCTAAAGGTCGAATTCAAGAACGACACTATTTTTCTCTACGGCCAATGTGACACCCACGCGACCAAAGAGAAGGCGATCCTCCTCGCGGGTAACGTGAAAGGCGTCGCGTCAGTCAACGACGACTACTTCACCGCGCCAAAACCCGAAGAGGAAACCGAGTTTTACACGGTAAAGAAGGGCGATTCGCTCTCCAAGATCGCCAAGGCCTATTACGGGGACGCCATGAAATACCCCGTGATTTTCGAGGCCAACCGCGAGGTCATTAAGGACCCAAATCTGATTTACCCGGGGCAGGTGCTGCGTATCCCAAAGATCGCACGCTAGCCTAAGGCAAGTTTCTTACGGGTGGCAGGAGGCCACAGCGGTCTCCTGCCACACCCCCTGGAGGTAACGCCATGCCAAATTTTGTCGATGAGTTCATGAGCAAATGGGGCGGCCAGGTAAGCAAGGAGATCGCTGGCAAGCTGGGCATCAGCGCCCCCGTAATTGCACAGATCATCCCCCAGATCATTCCCCTTATCCTAAGTGGCCTTCGCAAGCAGAAGGACGAGCGTGGGGGTGAGGCACGTGTCGATCACATCCTTAACAAGTACGGGAGCGCAAGCTTTCTGCAGGACATTGCCGGACTGGTGGCGCAGAAGGCGCAGGACAAGAACCCGGACCCGCAACTCGGAGGCCTTCTCGGTCAGGCTGGCGTACAGGCCACACAGACCATTGCCAAGCAGTTCAAGCTCGACACGGCCGTGGCTGCAAAGCTAATTCCCATGGTCACGCCATTTGTCTTGGCAGCACTCACTCAGAAACGCGACACGCAAAAAGCGGGCGCCTCGGCTATAGGCGCTCTGCTGGATCGCGAAGGCGATGGAAGCATCCTGGACGATGCTGCGGGCTTTCTGCTCAAGAGCCTAACAGGGAGCACAGGGACACAGGGCACCGCTCAGGCGGTTGGGGGCATTCTTTCCTCTCTTTTTGGCAAGAAGAAACAGTAGAGCAGTTGTCTTGCCGCAATCTCCAGTGGGGCAGCTGGTGTAGCCGAAAGTGCCCCACGTGCCATTGCTGCCCAAGGGCATGGTGGGCCATCGCGCGAGGCGCCGGTGTATAAGGCCACCCTACCCCGCAAGAAGGTGTGCCGCATGGTTACCCCTGCTTGGCTCCAGCGAGTGCGCAAACCGGCAGACTCTCTGCCGCCTGAACCAGAGTAGAAAACTGTTCAAGGCGCAAAACCAGCGCGTAGTGGCGAATACTGACAGAGGAGGACATTATGTGTCGGCTCCTTCTTTGCTGCTCAGTGCTGTTGGGAGTCACTGCCTGTCTCTCCAAACCGAAAAATCTCCCTTACAAATACGACGAGCTCCTCTGCGGACCGGCAATTCGTACCTTCACCGGGCAGGCCTTAGCGCAGGTGGCTTTTCCGTTGGGTGGCATTGGCACCGGCACCGTATCGTTAGGGGGCCGGGGCGAGCTTCGCGACTGGGAGATATTCAATAGGCCCGGCAAAGGATTCTCCCTCCCCTTCACTTTCTTTGCCCTCTGGGCGAAACCAGTCGAGGGCGAGCCAGTGGCAAAGATTCTGGAAAGACGCCTGCTGCCCCCTTACACTGGTGCATTTGGCTTGCCGCAAAACCAACTGGCAGGGGTCGCCCGCCTGGATGAGGCTGTCTTCCGTGGGGAATACCCTTTCGCCTGGATCGAGTTTCACGACGAGCAGATCCCCGTTCAGGTAAGGATGGAGGCATGGAATCCTCTCATTCCGCATGACCCCGAGGAGAGCGGCCTGCCAGTAGCTCTCATTTCTTGGACGGTGAAAAATCCGACGGCGAGCCGAATCAAGGTCTCGGTGGCGAGCAGCATGTTTAACCCGGTCGGCACGGACGGCCGGGAGTTGAGCGGCAACGCCCTCGGCGGAAACCTGAACGAGTATCGCGACACCGGCAAGCTGCGAGGACTCTTTTTCTCCAAGCCCTCGCTCCCTGCCGATGATCTGCGCTTTGGCACCATGGCCTTGGTCACCCCCTGGCAGGCCCTGGATGTCCAGACCCGCTGGTACCGTGGCGGCTGGTGGGACGGCGCGCACCTGTTCTGGGACGATTTTGCCGACGACGGTCGCGTGCAGAACATCATCGAAAGCGACCCCTCGCCGCAAGGGAGAAGCGACGTGGGCTCCCTGGTGCTTTTTGCCGAGTTAGAGCCTGGCCAGTCGGTAACGTTTCCCTTCCTTGTTGCTTGGTACTTCGCCAACCGGGTGAACTACTGGAATCCTGAGCCCGCGGTGCGCGAAAAGAGCCTCCGGAACCATTACGCACGTCGCTTTGCCAACGCCTGGGAAGTGGCGGAGTATGTCCACGAACACCGACCCGCACTTGAGCAAGGCACGCGCCTCTTCCACCAGGCCCTGTTCGGCAGTAGCCTGCCCGGCTATGTCATCGACGCCGTCTCCAGCCAGGCCTCCATCATTCGCACCAACACCTGCATGTGGCTGGACGACGGGTCCTTCTTCGCCTTCGAAGGGTGTGGCGACGCCTCCGGCTGCTGTCCCATGAACTGCACCCACGTGTGGAACTATGAGCAGGCGCTCGCCTATCTGTTCCCGAGCCTGGAGCGCTCCATGCGGCGCACGGATTTTCTCCACAACACCTTGCCTAACGGCTACATGACGTTTCGCACGCTCATCCCACTCGGCCCACACTGGTGGCAGTTCAAGGCCTGCGCCGACGGGCAGATGGGCACCATCATCAAGGCTTACCGCGAGTGGAAATTGAGTGGCGACCAGGCCTTCTTGCGGGAGCTGTGGCCGAAGGTGAAGGCGGCTTTAGAGTTTGCCTGGAAAGGGTGCGGGTCCCCGCCGCCACCAGGGTTGGAATGGACGGCAGAGCAGGTGAGCCGGCCTTGGGATGCGGACACTGACGGCGTCATGGAAGGGGAGCAGCACAACACGTACGACATCGAGTTCTACGGCCCCAACACAATGACCGGCTCGCTCTACTTGGGAGCCTTGAAGGCAGCCGCAGAGATGGCAGAGGCCATGGGCGAGCACCGGAATGCAGCGTACTATCGGCAGCTTTTTGAACAAGGCATGGATAAGTACGATCGCTCGCTCTGGAACGGCCAGTACTACCGTCAGCAGGTGGAGGTGGCAGAAGGTATTGAAGTGCCTGAGCACTTGCGCATGCCAGCGGCGGGAGACCGCGAGCAGGGACCGCCTCTGCCCAAGTACCAGTACGGGGACGGATGTCTCTCCGACCAGCTGCTAGGCCAGTACTTGGCGCATGTGGTGGGACTGGGTTATGTGTTGCCCGCTGAGCACGTGAAGGCCGCTATCAAGGCGGTGTTTGACAACAATTGGCGGCGGGCCATTGGCGACTTTTCCAATGTCCAGCGTGTGTATGCCGTGAACGACGAGGCGGGACTGTTGCTCTGCTCCTGGCCCTTGGGTAATCGTCCGTCCCTTCCGTTTGTGTATAGCGATGAGGTGTGGACGGGCATCGAATACCAGGTGGCGGCGACGCTCATTTACAACGGGTGGCTCGATGAGGGACTGGCGGTGGTCAAAGGGGTGCGAGACCGCTACGACGGGGTGCGCCGCAACCCTTGGGACGAAATCGAGTGCGGGCATCACTACGCGCGGGCCATGGCCAGCTGGGCGGTGCTGCTTGCGCTGTCCGGGTTCACCTGCGATATGGTGGACGGAAAGCTGGGCTTTGCGCCGGTGATAAACAGCGAGGACTTTGCCTGCTTTTGGTCGACCGGGACGGCCTGGGGGCAGTTCCGGCAAGCTCAAGGCAAGGCACGCCTGGAGGTGCTGCATGGCGTACTTTCCTTGCGGCAGCTTTCGGTGGCCCCAGCCGCCCTTTTTGGCAGCAAAGTGCGCCTTTACCTGGACGGAAAACCCATTTCCGCGAGGATGCAGAAGAGGGCGGGGCGACTGGAGCTCACCTTTGCGCCGTTAAGTCTTAGCGCGGGCCAGGTGCTTGAGGTTCGTTGAGCGGCTTGCACACCGCCAGACTTCCGAAGGTCGGCAGTGGCACGTTTCCGGCGAGGCCTGATAGGCGCCCTCTCCTGGAGGATGTGAGCGTTCGTTGCCACAAAGGGTTTCGCGGGTGGAGTGGGGGGCTGACGAAGAACAGAGGGGCAGGCGCGGGCGTAGAAAAAGTCGACCCTGTATGGCTTGTACCGCAGGCAACACTAGGTCAGTGCCGGCAAAAGCGCGAGCTGGATTCGAACGCGTGAGGTTCTCGTGGAGCACGGTGTAAAGAAGGCTTTAGTTCCGATTGCCGATGGGGTGGAAGAGTTGGAGGCTGTCACCATCATCGACGTGTTACGCCGGGCAGGTGCGAGAGTTACCGTGGCAAGTGTCGATGAGGTACAAGTGGTGGCCTCACGGGGGATTAAGTTGGTTGCGGACGTCCCACTTAGCGCATGCGCGGATGAGGTGTTTGATCTGATTGCGTTGCCGGGAGGGATGCCTGGGGCGGAACGCCTGCGCGATTGTCCGCTGTTGATTCGGCTCCTGAAGGAACAGGCGGCAGCCGGACGTCTGTACGCTGCCATCTGTGCCTCGCCGGTGGTGGTGTTGCAGCACCACGGCCTGCTGGCAGGGCGGCGTGCCACCGCCCATCCCGCCTTTGCCTCGCGCCTCGATAACCAGGAGGCGGTGGCGGAGCGGGTGGTGGTGGATGGCAACTGCGTGACCAGTCGTGGTCCGGGCACCGCTATCGAGTTTGCCCTGACGCTGGTGGCGCTCCTCTTTGGCAGCCAGCGAGCGCACGAGGTGGCTACGGCAATGTTGGCGCTGTGGCCCCAGGCCCCTTCGCCGCGGGCAGGAGACGAGTGAACATGGCAGTATTTCTGGTTCAGCACGGGGAGAGCTTTCCAGAGGAGGTGGACCCGGCACGGCACCTCACCCCGGAGGGCGAGAGGACTGTGGAGAAGATGGCCGTCTGGGCGCAGCGCGTTGGACTCGAGGTCCAGCGCATCGTCCACAGCGGCAAGGAACGAGCCAGGCAGACGGCCGAGATTTTGGCCGCGGCCCTCATGCCTCCCGGTGGCGTAATGCAAGAGCCTGGTCTTGGCCCGCGTGACGACCCAACGCCCTGGCCCGAGTGGCTG
Source organism: candidate division KSB1 bacterium (assembly GCA_034506335.1). Classification (NCBI taxonomy): domain Bacteria; kingdom Pseudomonadati; species Candidatus Zhuqueibacterota bacterium. The sequence continues at coordinate 185,665 of JAPDPR010000001.1, read as the reverse complement.
GCCCGGCAGGACGGGACGATGATCGTGGGCCACCTCCCGTTCCTGGCTCGCCTTGCGGGCCTGATGCTCGGAGGCGCACCAGACCGGGCAATTCTGCACTTTGTCCACGCAGGCATCGTCTGTCTCGACAGGCAGGCAGACAACTCGGGCTGGGTGCTAAGCTGGGCGGTGTGGCCCAGCCTGTTGCCCGAGGACCCTGGCGAAGTGAAAATGCGGGAAGCACTCCCGAACAGGTGAGATGTAGCCGTGCACAACGGGCAGGTCGCGAGAAAGCAGTCGGCGAGGAGCCAGTGAGCAGCCAGTGTCGAGAGCGGCCAGGGTGGGACGACTACTTCCTGAACATCGCCGCGGTTGTAGCCAGCCGCTCCTCATGTCTGCGCAACAAGGTGGGCGCAGTCATCGTGCGGGACCGGGATATCGTGTCCACTGGCTACAATGGCGCACCCAAGTATCAGCCGAACTGTTTGGAACTGGGTTCCTGCTATCGCGATGAGCATCAGATTGCCTCGGGCAAGCAGTTGGAGTTGTGTCGCGCCGTAGGTTCACACGCCGAGTCCAACGCCATAGCCCTGGCGGCGCGAAATGGGCATCCGACGCGCGGCACGACCATGTACATCGTAGGCCACCACCAGATCTGCAACCAGTGCAAGGCGCAGATTGCCAATGCCGGCATCATCCGCGTGGTGTTGCGCACGCCAGAAGGGGGGCTGGACGAGTTCTTCCCGGCCCGCGATTGGACCCGCCACCCCATTGATACCGGGTCGAGGTAAGAGCCCTTGGGGTGCCCCCCTGAACAAAAGAAGGAGCGACACTAGGCTACATGCCAGACGGAAGGCGGGTGTGTTCTAAACCTTCCCCGCCGAGCGAAGGCTGGTGAGGATTAACACAAGCCCCGCTGCCACGAGCAACAATGGCCACCACTGTCCGAGGCCAGTGATCTGCCAGGCGCCAATAGCCATGAGGACCACTGCGGCAATGAGGCGCCCACCCCAGACCTGACGGTGTTGCAGCAGCAGCTGGCGCGCAATCACCTCCAGGACCAAGATCACACCCAGACCGAACAGAAAATACCAAATCCATCCCACACCCGGCGCGAGTACATCGAACCGATCGAGGAGAAAGACGATGCCAAGCCACATAATGGTCACGCCGCTGATCACCCCTGATAGTGCGTTACCGATGTGGCTGGCCTGCGCCCTCTGTTCCTTGTCCATAGCGTTCTCCTCAGTGGGGCTCCAAAGCGACAAAAACAGCGCTATTCTCCCAGGACCTTTATGACTACTCGCTTGCGGCGCTGGCCATCGAACTCCGCGTAGTACACCTGCTGCCAGGGCCCCAAGTCCAACCGTCCTTCCGTGATTGGTAGGACAACTTGGTGGTGCATGAGAAGGCTCTTCAGGTGGGCATCGCCGTTGCGCTCGCCGGTGCGATGGTGATGGTATTCAGGTCCCTCCGGGGCTAGCCGCTGCAACCATTCTTCGATGTCCTGAATAAGTCCGGTCTCGGCGTCGTTTACGTAGACCGCCGCGGTGATGTGCATGGCGGAGACCAGGACCATCCCCTCCTGCACACCACTTTTCTGGACTGCACGCTCCACCTTGTCGGTGATGTTGATGTACTCCCGGTGCTCCCGGGTATTGAACCAAAGGTACTCAGTGTAGTGCTTCATGTGTCTCGTCTCGCCGATACTATTCCCTGGTTTTCCCTCGTGTGTCTATGACCGCGAGCCGGCTAGTGAAGGCCGAACGCCACTGCGTCTTTCCCCTCCAGGGCGGCGGCAGGCTACTCTCCCATCCAGCTCAAGAGTAGGGACTCTCGCTCGAAAAGTGCCTGGTTGAAGGCATCCACCGCATCGCCCATGCGCATGGCGCGTTCCTGCACCTCCGTCTCGGAAAGGCAACTCACGTCGAGGTCTGCAAGCTCCTCATTGAGAGTGCTGACCTCCTTTAGGAGGGCAAGTTCGCAGTCATAGAGCGACTGTAACGTCTCCTCCGGCAATCGATCTCTTTCGAAAAATGCCGATTCGAGGTAGGCGGGTGTTTGCAGGCCTTCGCGAATGGTGCAGAGCTTGCGATGGAGACGAGCAAGTGGCTCGGAAACTGTTTCCGCACCGAGGCGGCGCGCATGGCCAGCCGCACCGTCCAGCTTGGTAGCGAGTCCCTCCAGTTGGCACGACAGGTGAGCTCTGAGAAGCTTGTCTGTCGCCCTGCGCTGGTCTTGGGTGGCGTAGCCCTGGTAGCCGCGCACTTGACGCCCAATCTGATCCGGGGCACATTGGCCTGTGCCCTCAACGTCCTCCATAGCTTGGCTCCTGTTGGCCTGCTGGTTTCTGGTAACAAAAAGCCGTCGTGTCCTGCGCCGAACGCGACGGCCAAATCGCTCTCCCCTTATGGCGACGGGCCCGCAGTCAGGAACGTCTACACTGCTCTTGCTGCAGAAGACAGCGGCAAGATTGCCTAAACGAAATATCTATGCACAGGCGCGCACTGCCCGCGCGCCACACCATTGACCTTGCTGCAGTTTTTCTGACCAACGGGCGACTCTAATTTACAACTATCTGCCAAAAAGTCAATGAATTTTTCCAGGTCCGAGGGAGAAGAAACCTCGCTGCAGGCCGTAAAGCCACAGGCAGCCGTAGGCGGAAGGGGTGAGGGTAGAACCCCACGATTCCAAGAACTTGACAAACGAGCCCGCGTCGTCATTGACCCTGACAATCGTTTCCATCTCGCTGCATCGAGGCTCCCTCGTGGCAGACCGAAGCAGTGTGCGGTAGTCTTGCGTGAGGTGACAAACAAAAACAAGTTCTGGCTTCTGGTTGCAAAGACTCTTTATCAGGCCGATGCACCGGAGGCAGCTTATGTGTTGAGCACGGAGTTTGAGTTCTTCTTCAAGCTCGTGGCGGATGGCAAGGAATGGGTCAGGCTTTCCCCCTCGCTCATCGGCCTTCGGCTCGATGTGACCACCGAAGACATCTCTGTGTCCCGGGAATTCGCCCACCTTGTCGCTGCGCACCATCAGCGGGAGCGCCCCGTCGGTCGTGACGACCACTGCGCTAACCCCCAAGACGCGAGGCAAGTACTCTGCCCCCCAGCGGCGGACGATCTCTTCTGCGCGATATTGGGCAAAGAGCACGTAGCGATAGCTCGTTTGCGTGAGGCTCACAGCCAGACGTCCATTCTCAAAGGTGTAGCTTTGGAGCGCACACAGGGGGCCGTCGAACAGCAGGGTGTCATTGCTTGCCGCGCTGCAAGCCGAGCGCCAGACAATTTCTGCCTCACTTTCCATTTCGGGCGGATAGCGGAGCGGTCCCGGGTCCCAGTGCACCTCTAGTTGTTCTTCGCCAATCGAACAGGCCAAGAGGAGCTCGGCGGGCGGACGTTCACTGGGTAGAATCTCCCCTCTGTGTGCTATCGCTTTAATAGCCTTCACTACAAGAGCCTCAACTATTGGGCCCGGACGCGCGGTTTCCCCCAGGTGATGCATTCCTCGTGCCTTAGACGAAGACATCGTGGCGCTTGCCGAGGTCGCGGGCTGCCGGGGTCACGATCATGCCGGGTTCCACCCGGATCTTCTGTCCCCGCAATATCGCCTGGCGCACGTCGTTCTCGGTGATGACTCTCCGGCCGTCGAGATTGAAGTTGTAGCGCAGGCTGCTCTTGACGATGTAGACATGATCGCCCGTCTTTAGCCCTGCGGCGTTCGCTTCGTCAAGATCGATGTGCATCTGGAGACGGAAAGTCTCGTCCACGCGGATGAGCACGTTGCCGAAGATGACCGTCCGACGTTGGGCCGGATCGACGGCAGGGTCTTCCACCGGAGCCACAAAAACGGTGTCCCCATGGCGCACACCTAACTTTGCGGCGATCTCCGGGTTGACATGAATGTGGCGTCGAGCCACTACCACGTCCTGGTGTAATGTGACCGAGCCCTGTGGCCCTATGAGCACGGCCGCCTGTCCCGGAGGCAGGGAACCCGAATCACCCACCGGGCAGTCCAACCCCAAGCGGTAAGCATCGGTGCGGGACACCTCGACCTGTGTGCGGTTGCGCAGAGGCCCAAGGATGCGCATCCGCTCGATGGTCCCCTTTGGACCGCTGATGGTCACCGTCTGCTCTGAGACAAACTGCCCGCACTGATAGAGCTCTCGCTCCCTGGTGAGCTCGAACCCTTTGCCGAACAGGGTCTCCAGGTGCTCGCGGCAGAGGTGGGCATGGCGGTTAGATACACCGACAGGGATCAGTATTCTATCCACGCCTTCCTCCACGCGATGCATGCCGGTAGGGCGAAGGGCTCCTGCGTGCGAGCCCTACTTGTCGCGCAAAAATTCCGCAACAATACGTTCCACCTCATCATCGGTAAGGCCACTGCTCCCATAGCGTCCGCCAACCGTGGGAGGAGATATCCGGTGGTCGGGCTCCGCCGCTGGCATCTCTTTGCGCGAGATGCCGGCGGCAGGGCTTAAAGCCGCTTGGTAAGGCGCGGTGACATTCACGCGCCCTTGGACGAGGCCCTCTGGTCGCCAGTCCACGCTGCGATCGGAGCGCCGCAGAGGTTTGGTCTCGTAAGCAACGCGCTTGATATTCAAAAGGTGCATGGGGGTCACGTTGTCGGTGGTGATGTTGCCACCGTACGTGCCACATCCCAGCATCATGGAAGGGTCAAGATCGGTGGTGATGCCGACCGCACCGTGCGTGCCGGGGGTATTGACGAGAATGCGAAACGCGGGCTTTTTTAGGGCAAACTGCATGATGACTTCTTGGTCACGGGAGTGGATTACCAGCGTGTGGCCCAGGCCACCGAAGTTCAGAATCTCGATGCACCGCTCGCATCCGGCTTCCCACCCATCGGCAACATAGAAGGCGATCACTGGCGACAGTTTCTCTATGGACAGCGGGTAGTCCCGTCCCACGCCTTCCAGTGGCGCGACCAGGATGCTCGTGTCTTGGGGAACTACCACGCCAGCCTTCTGAGCGATAATGTGCGCAGGACGTCCCACGCAGTCAGGCCGGACGGTCAACTCCGGGGTCACCAAGGTTGCCGCCACCTTCTGGCACTCCTCCGGGCTCAAGAAGTAGGCGCGATGGGCGCGCAGCTCAGCGATGACCTGGTCACGCACGGGCAGATCGGCAATAATGGCCTGCTCGGACGCGCAGACGGTACCGTTGTCAAAGGTCTTGGAGGCGACGATATCGGCTACCGCCTTTCGCACGTCAGCGGTGCGCTCGATGAACGCCGGCACGTTGCCAGGGCCCACTCCGTACGCGGGCTTGCCCGCGCTGTAGGCCGCCTTCACCAGCCCGGCGCCACCGGTGGCCAAAATGATCGCCACGTCGCGATGGTGCATGAGCTCGTTTGTGCCTTGGAGAGTGGAAAGCGTCATGCACCCGATGAGACCCGGGGGAGCGCCAGCGCTTTCAGCAGCCTCACTCATAACCTTTGCAGCGGCGCTAGCGCAGCGCACGGCATTGGGGTGCGGCGAAAAGACGATGGCGTTCCGAGCCTTGACAGCAATAAGCGACTTGAATAGTACCGTGGACGTGGGGTTGGTCACCGGAACTATGCCAGCGATAACTCCCATCGGTTCGGCAATCTCCAGGATGCGCTTGCCCGGCAACTCGTTGATCACCCCCACAGTTTTCATGGACTTGATGAGGTTGTAGACGTCGCGCGTGGCCAGCTGATTTTTTGCCACCTTATCGGCTACTACCCCGAAGCCGGTCTCTTCCACGGCCAGCTGCGCCAGCTGCTGGGCGGCCCGGAAGCCCGCGTCGGCCATCGCTGCCACCACGCGGTCTACGTCCTTCTGGGAGAACTCCTTGAACTTGAGCTGGGCCTCACGCGCGCGCACGCACAGGTTGCGCGCCTGCTGCATTGATTCCAAGTCGCAATCCACAGCACCCTCGACTGGCTATGATTGGAGGAAAAGATGGGCCAGGACCTTGGCGTCGGCCAGGACATTGCTGATGCGGCAATACTCGTTCGGTTGGTGCGCCGTTTGGTCAATCGTTTCCCAAACCGCCGCAGGCAGCCCAGCGCGGCGAAAGTGCGCAGCCACCGTCCCGCCGCCGATGCCCATGGGAACTGCCTTGACCCCGCGTGTCTCGGCTAAGGCGCGGGCCAAGGCTTGCACCACAGGGGCATCAGCTGATGTGGGTGGTGCCGCCTCCTCCCTTTGCGGATAAAACATTTCCACCCGCACCCCAAATTGAGCCTCTACCTCGCGAACTGCCGACTCTATCCACGCGATCACATCGTCTACCTTGTAGGTCGGCAGTATGCGGCAGTCAAAGTAGAACACATCCTCGCCAGGGATAGTGTTGATATTGGGAACATTGGCTTCCTTCTTGGTGGGCTCAAAGGTGCTGGTGGGCGGCATAAACACAGGATCGCTGTAGGGAAAAGCCTCATACAGCTTGTCGAGCTTGACAATCAGATGGGCACCTGCCTTGTGCGCATTCTTGCCATGAGAGGGGCGAGAGCCGTGGCACTGCTTGCCAATGGTCTTGAAGCCGATCCAAAGGATGCTTTTCTCAGCCACCTCCACCATGGAGCCGTCCGCATTGCCGGAGTCGGGCACCACAATCCAGTCCTGGGACCCGAAGAGCTCGCGGTGCTCGCGCAGCAGATATTGCAGGCCGTACTGGCTTCCTGTCTCTTCATCTGCCACAAGAACCAATCCCACGTCGTGGTTCGGCCTAAGCCCTGCCTCGTAGATGGCCCGCAGGGCCAAGAGCGAGGCTACCAAGCTCTGCTGGTTGTCTTCCACGCCCCTGCCGTAGAGGAGGTCGCCATCGACGCGCACCCGATACGGGTCGCTGTGCCAAAGGGCCAGCTCTCCAGGCGGGACAATGTCCAAGTGGGAGAGGACCCACACAGTGCGGGCAGGGTCTGTCCCTCTGTACTTTGCCACGAGGTTCGGCCGATAGCCGCACGGCACGCGAGCATCCGGGGCGCGGAACTCCAACAGCTCGTCAGTGGGGAGCGCCGAAAGCAGTTCCTTCACGTACGCCGCCTTGGCCTGCTCTCCCTCGCCGCCGTTTTCCGGCGCCAGGGCGGGGATAGCGGTCAGTTCGGTTTGGAGGCGCACAACCTCCTCCCGGCTCTGCTCAATGCGTGCTGCAACCTCCGAGAATGCTCTGGCCTGCATCAATCCCTCCACACGGTGCTTCTTCGCTTCTTGACGGCTGTCAATATACGAAATTCACTGCTCAAATGCAACATGATTGGCCAGCTGCGAATTCAACTAGACATGGTGGCGGATTGTCGGACCAAGATGGCTGCTTCAGGGCCCTCGTTCATCAACGCGTCCAGTACCGAAAGACCGGGCTCAAAGCTCCCGAAGAGTTGATGATAGACTGGGTGTTTGACCTGTACCGTATAGACTTCCTTATGGGCACGGTGCAAAACTTGGGTGCTGAGGAGCGGATACTCACGAGGCAGCACCAGGTATGTGTGGCATTCGAATGCCTCAAGAAGGTCCAGCACCTTCTCGGTGCGGTCTGGGCGTGTGGGCACGGAGGAAGTGAAGCCTTTGAAACTGGGCAGTTCAAGTTCCCTCACCAGCATGTTCAGAAGAGCTACGTTGAGCCCTAGTAGCTGGGACCAGGGGCGACGGTAGATTTCCTCCAAGGCATTCTCATACCGGCCCCAGAAGGGCGCGGGGGTGTAGTTGACCTGTAGGGTTCGCCAGTGGCGCTGCCGCCATTCATGGTACGGATCAATCTCCACCTCAGCAATTGTCTGCCCAACTCGACCCTTGCTGAGCACTGGTACCGTCAGCCACTGCACCCCCGTAGCGGTCTTGATGCGCGTGCGATTGAGATTGCTGCGGGTCGAATACTGGAGGTCGTCGGCCAGGAGTACTACGTCGGCCACCGACCATAGGGCAAACAAGGGGAGATCAGGCATGTAGCCTGGTTGCAATACGGCGAGCTTCATGCGGGATGCAGGTGCAGGAGGTCCCGGTAGAGGTCCAGGAGGTGTTTCTCTTCGTTTTCCCAGCGGTACCGCGAGTGCACGAGCTTCCTGCCGCGGAGCCCCATCCGCCGGGCCACGTGCGGGTGGTCCAACAGGTACGCAATGGCCTCCGCGTGCGCGCGTGGATCGTCTGGGGCCACGAGGAGACCACACCGGCCGTTCTCAAGGAGCGCGCGCAAGGAAGGCAAATCGCTGGCCACGATGGGCAGGCCACAGGCCATGTACTCGAATACCTTGTTGGGGAAAAACATGCGCAAGGTCTGTTCGTTGCGTTGCCACGGCACCAAGGCCACGCGCGACCTCACAAGTTCGTTTGGCACCTCCTCATGAGGTCGCTGGTCGATAAACCTGATCGCCTCCGACAGCCCCTCCTGCTCCACATACCTGAGCACGTCCGCCTTCACCTTGGCTTCGTTAAAGGAACCTAGGGCCACTAACCGCACTTCAGGGTGCAGCCGCCTGAGTTCCCGCATAATGTCCACCAACATCCTGGCGCCCTTGACTGCGGTCAGCCCGCCAAGATAGATAATCCGGTTCTCCTTGGGGAGTGCCGCCTGGAAAGCTCTATCGAAAGGCTCGAGACGTGGAAAATTGCGCACCAGTACCGTCCGGCACCCCTTGCTCCGAAAGCGCTCCTCCTGGTCAGGTACCACGCACACCACCGCATCCAGACGCCTCGCCATCAGCGGCTCTAAGATGCCAATGGCCTTGGCCAAAAAGGGCCGGAGGAACGCCGGATACCAGACCCTCTCGAACGCCGTCTCGGGGAAATTCTCATGGCAATCGTAGATCACCGGTCGCCGATAGAGCCACTTGATGAGGACCCCCCCAGGCAAGAGTTCTGGGTCGTGAAAATGGTACACATCGGCACGTTGGGCTATGGCGAGTCGCACAAACCTTGCCACATGCATTAGCCTCTGCAGGCGATTGCGGGGCCGGGGCACCCCTCTGACGACCACTCCCTGCTCGGTGCGTTCGGCAAAATCGGCATGTGCCAGCAAGATGACCCGATAGCCGGCGCGGGCCAAACCACATGCCTCGCGATGGAACACGCGCACGTCGAAAGGCCGATGGACGGTGGTGAAGTGGCAGACGGTAAGCATGAAGGCGCGGCCTCAATAGGAAGAACTCGCCTCGAGGCGGTCCTGGCGCGGAGGAGGTACGATCACCCGAAGCGCTTTGGGGTCGATGGAGACCCGCAGGTGTGTGCCGCCCTCCACCGGCTCGCCGTCCACGTGGAAATAGCCCGGCCGCTCGCGCACAATCTCCACTTCCGTGGAGCGATAGTTCTCGTAATGCCGCACGCGGTCGATCTTGCCGGTGAAAAGTTTAGGGAGATGAAACAGCGCCTGACCAAGGTTTACTTTGTGGATGACGCAGATATCGAATAGACCGTCATCTGGCTCCGCATGGGGGGCGATGATGGCACCGTTGCCCCACTGGCGAGTATTGGCAATGGTGACCAGCAAAGCAGGTACTGTAATCTGACGCTCCCCAAAACGGAGGATGAAGGTCTCGGGCTCGTAGGTAAGGAATTCGCGGAACCCAAAGTAAAAGTAGGGCAGAGGGCCGCGCAGGCTCTGGTCGTCGAAAAGCTTGCCCACCACTGCGTCAAAACCAAGGCCGGCAACCACAAAGAAGTAGCGGTCCCTTATCCGCCCCGCGTCGATGGAGCGCACGGTGCCCTCGGTGAGCAGCTGGCAGGAGCGGCGGATGCTGACCGGGATGCCGAGGCCACGCGCCAAACCGTTGCCTGAGCCGATGGGGACAATGCCCAGAGGCAAGCGGCTGTGCAGCAGACCCCGGGCGGCGGCATTCACCGTGCCGTCCCCTCCAACCACCACTACGGCATCGAACCCCTCTCGCTCAGCAGCCGAAGCAAGCTCTACCGCATGGTCCTTGTACTCCACTGTGTACACTTCGTAGCGAAAAGGGGCCCGGCGCAAACAGATGTCCACAAGGCGCAGGGCCAGGTGCGTGTGCCGCAATGGACCGGCCTTTGGGTTGAAAATGAGCTTCACACGTTCGAATGTCATAAGCGCTTGGCTCCTTGGGCAGTGGTTTCTAATGCCTCGCGTGGAGGGGCCTCTATCTTCTTCTCATCGTGCCTCACGCGGTCGTGTGGCCCCCGCGCCTTCCGCATCACATACAGCCACTGACTCAACGACGGCAACACCTGCTCTGTGGAAAGGCCCACCTCGGCTCCCGCAGCCCTGGTCAGGGCGGGGGTGTGGTAGTGCAGCCGATGGCCGAGGATGTGCCGCAGGCCCAACATGAGGTTGCGAGGCGAGGTTGAGACAACGGCCACCCCACCGGGGCATAGGCATTCACTGATGCCTGCCATCAACCTGGCCGGCTCCAGCAGATACTCCGTAAGCCCAATGCAGCAGATTAGCTCGAAGGAGCCGGCGCGAAACGGTGGCATCAACGCGTCGGCACACACCAGGTGCGCATGCGGGAGGCGCCGCCGGGCGTAGCGCAGCATGGTCCTGGACCGGTCGATGGCGTACCTAGTCGGCCCCTTTGGCAGGAGCGCCAGAGTGTCACCAGTACCCGTTGCCAGGTCCAGCACACGCCCGTGCGCTGGAGCCAGCTGCGCAAGTGCCCGGCGCAACAGTCGGCGCTCCCGGCTCCGCACCAGCCCAAAGGGCGGAAGCCAGCGGAAGAGGAAGTACAGATGCGCCTTCGCGTCCCACAACATCCTTGAACTGCTCATGCGATCGCCTACTGACGCGCATCCACGAACAGGTCAACGAAGGAAAAGCTCTCCACTTCCACCAGACCGCGGTCGGTGAGCTTAAGTTTGGGCACCACCGGGAGGGCCAAGAAGCTCATGCTCATGAATGGATCGGTCAGCTTCGAGCCCAAGGCCCGGGCCGCCTGGTTCAGGCGCCTGGTAATGGCGCTTACCTCTTCAAGGGGCCGATCGGACATCAAGCCGGCGATTGGAAGCTGCAAGGACTCCTTGACCTCTCCATCAGCCACGACCACCAGCCCACCTCCCATTTTGTTCAGCTGAATGACCGCACGCGCGATGTCCCGATCGTCTACCCCGCACACGATGATGTTGTGCGCATCATGGGCGATGGTGGAGGCCAGTGCGCCCTTGCGAAGCCCAAATCCGCGCACCAAACCTTTGCCGATGTTGCCAGAGGCCCGGTGGCGCTCTACCACGTAGCAACGCAGGAGGTCACGTTCCGGTTCCGAGACCACCACCCCATCGCGGATGGGCGCATCTTCTATCAGCGACTCGGTGACGATCTGGTGGGGGACAACCCCCATTACCCGACACTTGCTCCCGCGTGCCGGAATGACGAACTCCCCGCCCTCCAGCCATTTGATGTTCACCGAACTTCGCACCTGAGCAGGTGGACGCAAAGGCGTTTCATAAATAGCCTTGCCGTCTTCGGCAACGAGGCGTCCGTTCTTGAAGACCTTCTTAATGGCGAAATGGCGGAAATCGTCAAAAGCAATCAGGTCGGCGGTCCGACCCGGCGCGATCACCCCGAGGCGGCGCAATCCGAAGTACTCGGCGGTGTTGATCGTGGCCAGGCGGATTGCGGTTACCGGCGGCAACCCTTCGGCGATAGCCGTTTTTACCATGTAATTGATGTGGCCCTGCTCCAAGATGTCGTCAGGATGGCGGTCGTCGGTGACGAACATGCAGCGCCGTTCGTTTTCCGGCGTCACAAGGGGCAGCAGATCACGCAGGTTCCTGGTAGTGGTGCCTTCCCGGATCATGATGTGCATGCCCAAGCGCAGCTTCTCGCGTGCCTCCTCTACCGTGGTGCACTCGTGGTCGGAGCGGATGCCCAGTGCGATGTAGGTGTTTAGGTCCCTGCCGGTCAGGCCGGGTGCGTGGCCATCGATCCGCTTTTCCTCGACGATCTTAAGCTTGTCCAGCACATCTTCTTCGCCGGCCAGCACTCCCCCAAAATTCATCATCTCTCCCAAGCCCAGTACCCACTTTTCGCGCAGGAATGGGAAGATGTCGAAAGCGCGCAGCACCGAGCCGGCGGATTCCAAATTGGTGGAGGGAATGCACGAAGGGAGCATGAAGAAGACGTTGAGCGGGTTGTACTTGCTGGCGTCCATCATGTAGCGGATACCTTCGTAGCCGAGGACGTTGGCAATCTCGTGCGGGTCCGCTACCACCGAGGTGGTCCCGAGCGGCACCACGGCGCGAGCGAATTGAGGCACTTCCACCATGGAGCTCTCGATGTGGATGTGGCCGTCAATGAATCCTGGCGCCACGTAGAGCCCCTTCAGGTCAATGACCTGGCGAGCCTCGTAGGGCTGCCCCACCGCCAGAATGGTGTCGCCGAGGATGGCCACGTCGGCCTCATAGATCTCTCCGGAGAGGACGTTAACCACTTTGCCGTTACGCAGGAGCAGGTCGGCCGGCACTTGGCCCTTGTGGGCTCGGATAATGTGTTCCAATGATACCATACGCCAGTCCCTTTCCACTTCAACTCAGCTTCTGCAGAAGGCGCCGACTCTCCTCTTCGGCTTTTCGCACCACCTCCTCGTCGTCCAACACTAGGAGGCGGCCGTCTTCCAGCAACACCTTTCCGTCGACCACTACAGTGCGGACGTCTCTGGCGGTGCACGAGAAGACCAGCCGGCTGTAGATGTCCTGCCCCGGGCTGTTATGGGGCAAGCTGATGTCCACCAGTATCAGATCGGCCCTCTTGCCTACTTCGATTGAGCCGATCTGGTCCTCCAGGCCGAGCGCCCGCGCGCCGCCCATAGTGGCCATCTCCAAGGCGGCTTCGGCAGACAGGGCCCCTGCCTCAAGACGGAGACCTTGGATCAACGTTGCAAGTCGCATCTCCAGAAAAGCGTCCAGGTTGTTGTTACATGCCGCGCCGTCCGCGCCCAGTGCCACATTGATCCCCTTTTTCCGCATTTCCGGCACCCTCGCGATGCCTGATGCCAGCTTGAGATTGGCGCTCGGGCAGTGCAGGACGTGCGTCCCGGTGCGGGCCAAGATGGCCATCTCCTCCTCGTCCAGCCAGATGCAGTGAGCCAGGCATACATGAGCCCCGCTCAAGCCCAGGTCGTGCAAGTAGGCGATGTTTCCTTTGCCGGCGATGGCGCGGATCTGCTCTCTTTCTTCGCGGCTTTCGGCGGCATGGCTATGTACCCTCGCGCCCAGCCGGCGGGCCTCCTCGGCTACCAATCGATGCAGCTCCGGTGAGGTGGAGAGGGCAAAGCGCGGGGCAAAGGCATAGTGCAGACGCCCGTGTGCTGCTCCATGCCAACGCCTGAACAGCGCCACGCTGCTCTGGAGTGCGCTGTCCAGCTCCTCGCGCAGGGCCGGCGGACAATCGGTGCCACAGTCCATCATTGCCTTGCCGCTTGTGGCCCGCAGCCCGAGAGCCTCGAGCTCCTCGAAGATGACATCCGTGTGGTGCACCGTGCCCATGTCCAGCACGCAGGTGGTGCCCCCGCGCACCAGTTCGGCGACGCCCAGGCGCACCGAGGCGCGCATGGAACGTTCATCGTGCAGCGCCTCCAAAGGCCAGATCCACCGCTTCAGCCAGGGCAGCAAAGGCAGGCCGTCAGCTACGTTTCGAAAGAGCGTCTGGCAGAGATGGACATGGGCTTGGACAAGTCCCGGCAGAAGCGCGCACCCCTGCCCATCGATTTCGCGCCTGGCCGTGCCCGGCACCTCACCCACCGCGGCGATGGTGCGTCCTTGCACGGCGACGTCGCCTGTAAACACCTGGCGTCGCGCGTCCATCGCCACGACGAGCGCGTTGCGGATGAGGAGGTCAAACTGGCTCTTCATGACTCGCCCGTTGCGCGAAGTTCCGCCGCGATAGCGAGCGCCACCTGTTGCAAAAAGGCATTGAAGCGCGGACGTACTTTTTCGGCCACCGCCGTGACCTCCTCATGAGAGAGCGGGTGTGGCGAAAGGCCGGTGGCAAGGTTGGTAATGCAAGAAAGTCCCAGCACGCGCATTCCGCGTTGGCGTGCTACAATCACCTCGGGCACCGTGGACATGCTGGCCGCATCGGCCCCAAGGCGACGGAGCATCTGCACTTCGGCCGCGGTCTCGTAGCTTGGACCGGGCAGCCAGCAAAAGACCCCCTGGCGCAAAGGGAGCCCCACGCGCATGCCCACCTGTCGCGCCAGCTCCGTAAAGCGCCGGTCGTAGGGCTCCGACATGTCCGGGAATCGAGGGCCTAACTGCTCCTGGCTGGGACCAATGAGCGGATTGGCAAAACCAAAGTTTATGTGGTCCACGATGAGCATGATATCGCCCGGCGCAAATGCCGGATTGAGCCCCCCAGAGGCGGTGGTCACTATCAGTCCCTTGACGCCCAACTCTGCCAGCACGTGTACCGGATAACCGACTTGTTGAATCGTGTAACCTTCATAGTAGTGCACGCGCCCCTGCAACGCTAAGACGTGCACGTCGCCCAGCAGCCCGTATACCCATCGTCCGGCGTGTCCTGGCACAGTGGGCTGCGGGTGATGCGGAATCGCGGTGGTGGGAAGCGCTATGGGATCAGCAAGGAGCTCAGCAAAACTCCCCAAGCCGGACCCGAGAATGACAGCCAGTTCGGCGGCGGCAACACCTTTCTCCCGCAGCACAGCCACAGACTCTGCCACGCGCCTTTTTAGCTCGTTGTTCATGATTTATGGCTCAAAAAGGACTCCAGCAATGGTTGCCGTCATCCAGGAGGCCAGTGCTCCAGCCACCATGGCCCGCAGACCCGCTTTGGCTAGCTCGGCACGTCGGCTGGGGGCCAATGCGCCAATGCCACCGATTTGGATGCCGATGGAAGAAAAGTTTGCAAAACCGCACAGGGCATAGGTGGCAATCACGACCGCTTTCGGCGAGAGGTGGCCAGCTGCCACGTACTTGCTCAACTCCACATAAGCGACAAATTCGTTGGCGGACACCTTGATGCCCAACAGATTGCCGACCGCTGCGGCGTCTTTCCACGGCACCCCCATGAGGAAGGCCAAAGGGGCGAAGAGCGCGCCGAAGAGCGTGCGCAAACTGCCCGGGAAGAAGCCGCGAAACTCACCCCGCTGCACGTCATAGATGCCGCGCAGCAAGCGGCCGTCAACCATCTTATCGCCAAAAGCGAGGATCACGTCCACCAGCCCGATCAGTGCGATGAAGGCGATGAGCATGGCGCCCACATTGGCGGCTAGCTTCAGGCCGTCGGTCACCCCGCGGGCCGCCGCGTCCAACAAGTTGTCGCCTTTGGGGATGGGCGGCAGACGCACATCTCCAGCCGTCACAGAATGTTGCGTTTCCGGAAGAAAGATTTTGGCCATCACCAGGGCCGCCGGGGCGGACATGACGCTTGCGGTGATCAGATAGCCGGCATCGATACCCATGCGGATGTACCCTGCCATCACACCGCCGGCGATAGTGGCGAAGCCCCCCACCATGACCGCGTGGAGCTCAGAAATCGTGAGGCGCTCCAGAAAGGGGCGGATCAAAAGCGGCGCCTCCGTCTGTCCCACAAAGACGTTGGCAGAGCAGGACAGCGTTTCTGCCCCGGAGGTGCCCATGGTCCAACGCATGAAGCGGGCCATCATCACTACCACCGCCTGCATGACGCCCAGGTAGTAAAGAATAGCCATCACCGCCGAGAAAAAGATGATTGTAGGGAGAACCGAAAACGCAAACTGCACGCCGAACTGGTCGAAGAATTCCGCTTTGGCCAAGTTGCCAAACAGAAAAGTCGCCCCTAGGTCGCTGAGTTTGAGGAACTTGGCCACCTGGTCGGCGAGTGCTTGCATGACAGCCCGCCCATAGACGCCGCGACTAATGAGTACCCCGAGGCTCAACGTCAGCGCGCTGCCGCTCACGTAGCGCACATACTGCTGGCGCTTGCCTGCATGGAAAGCAATGCCCGCAACCACCAGGGCGCCAATCAGAGGAAGGGCCACATGCACTCTGTCCAGCAAGAAGGCAATGGCCACGCCAGCACCTGCGCCGAGGGCAATCAGTGCGGCAGGCCCGGCCGCCTTCGCCCACTGGCCGGGACTGAGGGTTGTGTCGGTGAACACATAAAGGAGGATCAAAAGGAGGAAGATGTACATGCCCACCCAGCTTAGGGCGTTTTGGCTGAGGATGATGACGGCGAACAGAACTTGCAGGGCTATGCCCCAAGTGACCACCCGAAGCCGTATGCGTCGGCGATCTTGCGACAAGATCACGCCGATCCCCAGCAGTACTGCCAACCCCAATATGCCGATCCAGCGCATACCCGATGCCTCACTCTTCTTGGGGAGGTTCGAAGCAGTGGCGGCAGCGCGCCTCGTACACGTCCTCGGCGCCCACCAGGACCCGTTCCTTCGCCTGGGTGATCCGCTGCGTGCGGTTGGCCGGGTTGCCGCACTTGACGCAGATCGCCAAGGTCTTGGTGATGTATTCAGCCACGGCCAGCAGCTGCGGGATGGGCTCGAACGGCTTGCCGCGGTAGTCCTGGTCCAGCCCAGCCACGATTACTCGTTTTCCCTGTGCGGCCAGGGTTTCGCACACCTGCACTAGCTCCTCGTCGAAAAATTGAGCTTCGTCAATGCCTACGACCTGCGCGCGAGCGGACTTTTCCAGAATTTCTCCGGCCGTGGAAACCGCCGTGGAGGGGATACGCTGCTCATCGTGGGATACGATGTGATCGCTCGAATAGCGGCTATCGATGCGCGGCTTGAAGATGGCGATGCGCTGGCGAGCGATCTGTGCCCTGCGGATGCGGCGGATCAGCTCCTCCGTCTTGCCACTAAACATGGGTCCGCAGATTACCTCAATCCACCCGACGTTGCGCGGGGCAATTGTGAGCATAGCTGCTACTCCTTACTTGCCGAAGGTTGTGTTCTCCCTAACTCCTCCCGGATGCGTTGCTCCAGGGCAGAAAGTCCCTGTTCGTCACCGCAGCCGCTGAGCACCATGTCGGCGAAGTGCCGTGACGGCTCCACAAATTCATTATGCATGGGGAGTACCGATTCGGTGAACTGCCTGTGCACCGACTCTGCCGTGCGCCCTCGCTCGGCCACATCGCGGGCCAGGCGCCGTTGCAGGCGCACCTCCACCGGCGCGTCGACAAACACGCAGAGGTCACACAATCGGCGCACCCGCGCATCGTGGAGCACCAGAATCCCCTCCACGATGATTACCTCCGCCGGTGCCACCATAACCGTTTCCGGCCGTCGCGTGTGCTGGGCAAAGTCATACACCGGCTTGGCGATGCTCCTGCCGTTGATGAGCTGCCTCAAGTGCTGGACCAACAGGTCGAAATCCAGTGCATCGGGGTGGTCAAAGTTGCGCCGTGCACGTTCCGCCAGTGGCAAGGCACTGAGGTCGGCGTAGTAAGAATCCTGCTCAATCAGCACGCAGCGCTGTCTCCCCAGCCGCTCCATGAGGCGCTGGGCAAGATAGCTCTTCCCTGATCCCGACCCACCGGCGATTGCCACCACGACGGGTCTCTGCGTGCGGGCAGTCATCTGTTACTTGTCCCCCAAGAAGTGATCATCAAAGGCCTCCGGAAAGAGCTCGCGCAGCCTGTAGTGCTTGCGTGCTCCGGAGGGCGTGGCAAGGATGATCTCAAGGTCAGGCGCATAGTCCCACAGGAGCTGCCTGCACGCACCACAGGGCGGGCAAAGTTCCTCTGAGTCCGTGACGATAGCTATGGCCACAAAGTCCCGTTTCCCCTCGGAGATCGCCTTGCCCAAGGCCACCCGCTCCGCGCAGAGCGTGAGGCCATAGCTGCTTGATTCCACGTTGCACCCGGTGTTAATCGAGCCATCACCGGCCAGGAGTGCAGCCCCGACGCGAAAGCCGGAGTAAGGCACTGCCGCCTGTCTTTTTGCCTCGACGGCACGGGCAATCAACTGATCTGCTATTTCTGTTGTCACTCCCACAACGGTGGCCTTTCTTCCCATGGGTCTGAATAGAAAGAATCCGGAATCGACTGATCCCGGATTCTCATTATCCACCCAAACATGCAGGCTTTACGGAAGCCGATCGCCTGTTCGCAGTGCCTCAAAATGGGAGGTCATCCCCTTCGGGTGGTGGAGGTGCGACATCGGCGACGTCAGTGGGGGGCAATTCAGGCGCAGCCTCTGCCTCCCTCCTGCCCAGAATCTGCATGTTCGTCGCGACGATGTCGGTGGAGTAGCGCTTCACACCGTCCTTGTCCTCCCACGACCGGGTCTGCAGTCGCCCCTCCACGTACACCTGCATGCCTTTCTTCAGGTACTGTCCGGCGATCTCTGCCAGCTTGCGCCAGAGGACCACCCGGTGCCACTCCGTCCGTTCCTGGGTGTTTCCTTCGTTGTCCTTCCACACTTCATTGGTGGCCAGGCGCAAGTTGGCTACCGCTGCCCCACTGGGGGTGTAGCGGAGCTCGGGGTCACCTCCCAGGTGGCCGATCAAAATTACCTTGTTCACGCCTCGTGATGCCATGACACGACCCCTTTCATGAATTGGGTTACTGGTATCACGCCAACACACCTACCCCCGCCCGGTGGATTGTACTAAATCATAAGAAAAAAAGCCTTAAGAGTCAAGCTCTTTTTTGCCCTAATGTCATTTCCGAGCCTGAAAGCAGCAGGGAGTAGCTGCCTATTGACACGAGCGGCCGGCGGTGGAAGAAAGTGGGGTCCGGAGCCTCCAAAATCTTTAGGGGCTGCAAGGGCTGAACGAGAAACGGCTGACCTCGCGACAGCTTCCGAAGAGAGTGGCTTTTGTGCGGGCGCCCCACCAAGAGGCAGGCGGGTCGCGAAGAACGCCATGTCCGCATATTCTCCTTGATTATCTCCCCGGTTTTTGCTAAAATTACACAGCGTGCAATAGTAGGAGCTGCCCGTTGGGCTGCGCCTGCGACGCCACAACAAAACACACAATGGGGAACAGCGCGCACTGCACCTCCGCGTGGGTTAACCACCAAGGGCGACGGAAGGTCGCCGAGGAGGGTTGCATGCCAGTCAAAGCGCTCAAAGAGTTCTTGGACCGCCACAAGGTCAAGTATACCACCATCAATCACTCAACTGCCTACACGGCGCAGGAGATTGCCGCGGCAGCGCACGTGCCTGGCAAGGAGCTCGCCAAGACTGTGGTGGTCAAACTTGACGGCAAGATGGCGTTGGCGGTGTTGCCAGCTTCCCAGCGTATTGATTTTGATCGGCTGAAGGAGCTGGCTGGTGCGGGAAAAGTGGAGCTGGCCAGCGAGCGGGAGTTTAAGGAGCTCTTCCCTGAGTGCGAAGTGGGCGCCATGCCACCTTTTGGTAATCTCTATGGCATGGAGGTTTACGCCGCCAGGGCACTCAGCGAGGATGCGGAGATCGCTTTCAACGCGGGCTCCCACACGCAGCTGATCAGGCTCGCCTATAAGGACTTTGCCCGATTGGTGCAGCCGAAGATCGGCGACTTTGCGCGCTAACCCTGCTTTTCCCAGAAAATGTAAGGAAGCGAGGGTGTATCTTCAGGTGGGGAGGGCGTGGGGGGGGTGGACCGGTTTCAGGCACAAATGGCAGTGGGGCAGTAGAACAAAGGTAGGGAGGGTACCGGCAGAGACGCACATGGTGGGGGGAACTTGGGACGTGGAGGCATATGAAGCGAATAGGCGTCTTTATCGACATCCAAAACATCTACATGACCACCAAGACGAGGTTCCAGCAGGGCAAGATCAACTTCCGCGTTTTGCGCGACTATTTCTCGCGGGACCACGCAATAACCACCTTTACCGCATTCACCTGCTTCGATCCCGACAACAATAGGCAGCGCGACTTTTTCAATCTTCTCGGTCTCATTGGCTATCGCGTGGTGGCCAAGCCTATCAAGCGCCTTCCCGACGGCACAGCCAAGGCAAGCATGGACATGGAGATGGCCGTGGAGATTCTCACCCAGGCGCCCCGCCTGGATGAGATCGTGCTGATCACCGGAGATGGCGACTTTGTGGCTCTGGTGAACCACTTGTGCGCCATGGGCAAGGTGGTGACGGTGGTGGGCCCGGACCAGCTCACGGCGCCGGAGCTCATTCAGGCATGTCATGAGTTCATCAATCTGCACCAAATTGAAGGCATCCTCGATCTTGAGGGTCGTGGAGGGGACCGGCGCGCCCTGGACCAGGCGGCGCTGCTAAGCACCGACGAGCTTCCCGCCGAGGTGGACGTGCCGTAAGCGGCTTCTCCGCGATCGGACTCAGTGCTCCCGCGGCGCATGTCCAACAGCCTGCCGATGACATCTCGCGAACGGGTCAAGACCATCTTTGCCAGGCAGCAGGCCGATCGCACCGGCTTTTGGCTGGGCAAGCCCCACGAAGATACCTGGCCCATTTACCTGCGTGCTTTCGGCTGTCAGGAGGAAGAGAGCTTGCGGCGGCTGTTGGGGGACGATTTTCGCTGGATCTGCTTCCAGTACAGCTGCTATCGCCACCCTGAGGGGAGGCCAATCTTCGACACGCGGCCACGCGACCGCGCTCTCGGCGCCGCAGGCGTGTTGGCAGACTGCGAAGACCCTAGGCAAGTGGCCGATTTTCCCTGGCCCGACCCTGAGTTGCTCGTTTTCGACGAGTGGCTAAGGGCTTTGGAACAGGCGGGCGAAGTCTATCGCGCCAGCGGGTTCTGGTGCCCGTTCTTTCACGACGTCGCCGCATTCTTCGGCATGGAAAACTACTTTGTCAAGATGTACACCCACCCGGAGGTGGTGCATGCGGTGACGCGGCGGGTGGTGGACTTTTACCTTGAGGCAAATCGTCGACTGTACGCCCGGGCCGGAGAGTTGATCGACGGCTTTTTCTTTGGCAACGACTTCGGTTCGCAGCGGGACCTGCTCCTTTCGCCGGAGCAGTTCGACGAGTTCGTGCTCCCCTATATGCGGGAGCTGGTGGAGCAGGCAAAAGCCTTTGGCTATCAGGTGATTCTGCACTCCTGTGGCTCCGTCTTTAAGCTGCTGGGACGCTTCGTGGGTTTGGGCATTGACGCACTCCATCCCCTCCAGGCGCGTGCCGCACACATGGATGCCGACACCCTGAGCGCTACCGTGAAGGGAAAGATTGCCTTCTTGGGCGGTGTGGATACCCAAGATTTGCTTGTGCACGGCTCGCCGGCCGAGGTGGTAGCGGAGGTCCACCGCTTGCAGCGGGTCCTCGGCCCCTGCCTCGTGGTTAGTCCAAGCCACGAGGCTCTCCTTCCTAACGTGCCGCCTCGCAACGTGCTGGCCATGGCGCGCGCCGCCACCGGAATGGCCGCTTGAACGCGGAGACCACCGTGGCCAGGACTATGACCTCGAAGGAGCGAGTCCTCACCGCTCTCGCCCACCAAGAACCTGATCGCGTGCCCATCAACTATGCAGCCAATCCCGGCCTCCAGAAACGGCTGATGGAGCACTTTGGCCTTGAGGCACATGACTGGCCCCACCTGCGCGCCGCGCTGGGCGTGGACTTTCAGTGGGTCTGGGCCCCGTACATCGGGCCCAGGTTACATCCCGAGATTCCGGAGCGGCGCGTTGACCCTGAATGGGGCACGCACACCCGGTGGGTGGAACACCCCGCAGGCGGGTACTGGGACTTTTGCGATTTCCCCTTGTGCACGGCCTCAGAAGAGGAAGTGGCCCGATGGCCGATGCCTTCACCGGACGATTATGACTACTCCCAGGTGCTGCCCCAGTGCCGGGCGCACAAGGACTTTTGCCTCTACGTGGGAGGTCCGGGTCTGGGGGACATTATTAACAGCACCACCATGCTGCGGGGTATGGAACAAGCCCTGGTCGATCTGGCCACCAATGACCCAGCAGGTATGCTCCTCATCGATCGCCGCCTCGAGATCCAGTTGGAGGTCACCCGTCGCACCCTTGAGGCCGGCAAGGGCCTCGTGGACTTTGTGTGGATCGGAGAGGACTTGGGCGGCCAAAACGGTCCCCTCATCAGCGCGGATCTTTTCCGCAGACAAATCCGCCCACGCCTCCAGCGCTTCGTCGACCTGGCGCGCTCCTTCAACCTGCCGGTGATGATCCATTCGTGTGGTTCCAGCAGCTGGGCCTTCCCTGATTTCATTGAGATGGGCATCACTGCTGTGGACACCCTGCAACCCGAAGCAAAGGATATGGCACCGGAGTACCTGAAGGCGCACTTTGGTCAAAGCCTCGCCTTCCACGGGGCCATCTCCACCGGCACCCCCCTCACCAAGGCCTCGGTGCAGGAGGTGGGCGCCTACTGTCGCCACGTGCTGGAGGTGATGATGCCCGGTGGTGGGTACTGCTTTGCTCCCGCGCACCAACTGCAGGACGACACCCCTACCGAGAATGTGCTAGCAATGTATCAGACGGCCCTCACTTACGGGCGCTACCGTTGAGGACTCCGACCTGGATGAAAATCCGCTTGATAGTCTGACCAGAGTTTGCTACAATCCGACCAGCGTCACGTTAGCCAGCATGCTGACGTTGCCTCACCTTTGGGTCGACTCGGGAGACGAGCCCGCGTCGTGGCACCAGCCAAGGAGAAGGTTGTCCCGTCGTGAGCCGGAGAATGGCACGTAGAGACCTTGCCGGAGGCAATGGTGCAGAGGCTGATCTACTTTGACAATGCCGCTACCTCCTGGCCGAAGCCCAAGGTGGTGCAGCGCGCGATGGTTCGCTTCATGGAGGGGGTAGGAGCGAACCCGGGTCGCTCTGGGCATCGGCTTTCGCTGGTGGCGGCGCGCGTGGTCTACCGGGCCCGCGAGGAAATTGCAGAGTTAGTGGGCTGTGAAGATCCCCTGCGCGTGGTGTTCTGCGCCAACGGGACCACCGCACTCAACTTTGCCTTGCACGGCTTGCTGCGGCCAGGTGACCACGTTGTCTGCACCAGCATGGAGCACAATTCGGTGATGCGCCCGCTGCGCACGCTGGAGCAGCGCGGAGTTGAGCTCACAGTGGTCCCATGCTCGCCTACCGGGGAGCTGCAGCTTTTTGAGCTGGAACAAACCCTCACCGCTCGTACGCGGCTAATCGTAGCCACCCATGCCTCGAACGTGGTGGGCACGTTGCTTTCGGTGGAGGGACTGGCGGAGGTGGCCAGGAGGCGAAAGGTGCTTTTGCTTGTGGATGCGGCGCAAAGTGCGGGGGCGCTCCCTATCGATTTGCGACGGGCGCCGGTTGACCTCCTGGCCTTTACCGGCCACAAAGCCCTGTTCGGGCCCACGGGGACAGGAGGGTTAGTGATCGGGCCCCAGGTACCCGTAGATGAATTCGGGGCGCTCATCCAGGGGGGGACGGGCAGCCGTTCCGAGGAGGAGGTGCAGCCGGAGTTCTTGCCGGATAAGTTTGAGAGCGGCACTGTCAACGTGGTCGGGCTGGCGGGGCTTGCTGCAGGGGTGCACTGGGTGCGCTCTCGTACCGTGGAGGCTATCCGCGAGCAGGAAATGGCCTTGACCGCCCGCTTGCTGGAGGGTCTGCGGGAAATACCTGGCGTCGTCGTTTATGGCACCCAGGACGTAGCCCAGCGCCTGCCGGTGGTGCTCTTCAACATCGAGGGCTGCGATCCGGGTGTCGTGGGCGAGCGTCTGGACCGCGAGTTCGGCATCATGTGTCGCACAGGGCTCCATTGCGCGCCCAGTGCCCACCGCACTATTGGCACCTTCCCTCATGGCGGGGTTCGTTTCAGCTTGAGCGCACTGTGCACGCAGAGGCAGGTGGATGCGGCGTTGCGCGCCGTTCGTCAGTTGGCCAAGGAGCGAGGCCGGTGAGGGACTACGCCATAGTTCTGGTGGCCTCGGCCTCCCATGCACTGCGTGCCGAGGCGCTGCTCAAGGCGGAGGGGATGCCTTGCAAGGTGATCCCAGTGCCTCGCTGGCTCAGTTCCGACTGCGGCGTCTGTGTGCGCGTGCTGCGCCGGGACGCGAGCAGGGCCCTGGAGATTCTGGACCAGGAGGGGGTCGTGGTCCGCGGGTTGCGCAATTTGGAAGATGGTAATCTCGGAGGAGCGCATGCGTAACGTGGTTGATGCGCGGGGCTTGGCCTGTCCACAGCCTGTCATCCTGGCCAGAAAAGCGCTGCAAGAAAGCAACGAGGTTGTGGTCATCGTCGATAACGACACCTCCCGCCAGAACGTGACGCGCATGGCGGAAAAGGCCGGCTGCACGGTGCGCCAGGAGACACGGGCTGACGGCATTTATCTGCACCTCCACAAGCTTGCGCCCCAGGAGAGTGAACACCCGGCTTCTGCGAGTGTGGCAGGCGGAGGTCCACTCGTGCTGGTCGTGTCTCAGGACCGGATGGGACATGGTGACTCGGAACTGGGCGAGGTCCTCATCCGCAGCTTTTTCCACACGCTCAACGAGGTCGAACCCCGGCCGCAGACCATAATTTTTTTCAACACTGGTGTGCGCTTGGTGGTGCAGGGGTCGCCACTGGTTGATGATCTGCGCGCTTTGCATGGGCAAGGTGTGCAGATAATTGCCTGCGGCACTTGCCTTGCGCACTTTGGCTTAAAGGAGAAGGTGGCGGTCGGGGAGATCTCTAACATGTACACCATCGCCGAGACACTGCTCGGGGCGGGACGGGTCGTCACCCTGTGAAAGGAGATGTTTTCGGTGGCACAGACCAAGGTGCGGCTGACCTCGCTCACTGCAGCGGCGGGCTGAGCGGCAAAGACGGGTCCACAGACCCTGGCGCAGGTGCTGCGCCCACTGCAGGAGCGTTTCAAGCGAGCGGATTATCCGCAGATACTGGTGGGACTGGAGGCTGGGGACGACGCGGCCGTGTACCAGGCGGCCCCGGACCTCGCCCTCATCCTCACGGTGGACTATTTCACACCCATTGTGGATGACCCTTACGACTATGGGGCCATTGCCGCGGCTAATGCCATGAGTGACGTGTACGCCATGGGCGGTGAGGTAGTGCTGGCCCTCAATGTGTGCTGCTTCCCGCCCGACTTGCCCCTGGACGTGGTGGGCGAGATCCTGCGCGGGGGAGTCGACAAGGTGGCGGAGGCAGGGGGTGCCATCGCCGGCGGACACACCGTGGACGACAAGGAGCCAAAGTACGGCCTGGCGGTGATGGGTCGTGCACATCCCGCACACCTGCTCACCAAAGCTGGGGCACAGCCAGGAGATCTCCTGTTTCTCACCAAGCGTCTGGGTGTCGGCATGGTCGCCACGGCGGCCAAAGGCGACGTAGCCGACCCCGCCGACCTCGCCCAGGCCGTGGCGGAGATGAAGCAATTGAATGGTCCCGCCGCTCGCCTGGCGGTGGAATTCGGAGCGCATGCATGCACGGACGTGACCGGCTTCGCGCTCCTGGGTCATGCCTGCGAAATGGCCGAGAAGAGCGATGTACGGCTGCGCTTTTTCTTCGGCCGACTACCCCTCGTGGATGGCGCCCTGCGCTATGCGGACGAGTGGCTGTTTCCCGGCGGCTCCTGTCGCAACCGCGACCACTACCAGGCGCTGGTCACCTTCGCTCCAGAGATCACAGACGAACAGCGGCTTCTGCTTTTTACCCCAGAGACTTCCGGAGGATTACTCATCGCCCTGCCTCCGGCCCGGGCCGAACTGTTCGCCCAAAAATGCGACCACATGGGCCAGGCATACTGGCAGGTGGGTGAGGTGTTGCCAGGCGCAGGGGTAGAAGTGGTGCCCTGAGGGGAATGTCTGCGCAGGAACCAGGTGGTCAAAGAGGGAATCACATAAGAGAACGGACTTGCACAGGAGTGACCCTGCCATGACAAGAGCAATTGCGCTGGCCTTGATGGTGGGGGTGGCCTACGGTGCCGCCCCTTCGGGGGGCTACCTCAAGCTTGACTCGGGGCTGACGGACTATCAGGTTTTTCAGCGCGACGAAAACGGGTGCGCTGCCATCACCTTCGCCGGCACCGTCGGTGACAAGGTGACTGGGCGCGTGACAGCCCGGTTGGTTGCGCAGCACACTGGTGCACCAGTGTCCGACTGGGGGCAGGTCGGGACCTGCCGGCGGGGCCATGTGGAGGGAACCCTGCTGGGCGTTCCTACCGGCGGGCCCTACGTGGTGGAGCTGCGGGTGGTTGATGCGGGCGGAAAAGTGGTCGCAGAGAGGCAGGTGCGTCATGTGCTGGTGGGGGACCTGTGGGTCCTGGCCGGCCAGTCGAACATGGAGGGAGTTGGGGACCTACGCCAGGCCGAGGAGCCCAGCGTCCTGGTCAATAGCTATGGCATGGATGAAAGATGGGGCATAGCTGCCGAGCCGCTTCACTGGCTCTTGGATTCGCCAGATCCGGTGCATCAGGGTGGGCGATCGCCGGAGGAACTTGCCAGGGCGCGACTGGCTGCCAAGCGCACCCGGCAAACAGGCGCTGGGCTGGCCTTGCCCTTCGCCAAAGAACTGGTGGCTCGCACCGGGGTACCTATCGGCCTCGTGCCGTGCGCGCACGGCGGCACCTCCATGGAACAGTGGGACCCTGCCAAACGTGACCTGGGCGGCGCCTCACTCTATGGCTCCATGTACCGTCGATTCAAAGCAGTAGGGGGCAAGGTGCGCGGTGTGCTCTGGTACCAAGGAGAATCGGATGCCAACCAGACTGCTGCCCAGGTGTTCCGGGAGCGATTTCTGAACTTTGTTGCCGCGGTACGCCGTGACTTCGGGGATCCCCATCTGCCGTTTTACTACGTCCAGTTGGGTAGATACGTCACCGCAAACGAGAATCACTACTGGAACGTGATCCGCGAACAACAGCGCCTATGCGCAGCAGAACTGGACCGCGCTGGCATGGTTGCCAGCATTGATTTGCCGCTCGATGACCCCATCCACATCAGCACTGCCGGCCACAAACGCTTGGGTCGAAGGTTGGCTCTCCTGGTCCTCCGCGACTTGTTTGGACACCACGAAATCCAACCGGGGCCGCAACTTGCCGATATTTCCATCGTGCCGTTTCGCTACCCTTGTTACCGCTTGGCCTTTGCTGGAGTAAACGGTCGACTATGCACTCCAGTCCCGCCGGCAGGTTTTTCCATTCGCACTGCCCAAGGGGAGGATCTGCGGCTCATCTACAAGGTGGAGGTGTCAGCACAGGAGCCGTACATCGATCTGTATCTCCGCCAGGCGCCGCCCCCGGAGGCCTACCTGTGGTACGGCTGGGGCCTTGACCCCCATTGCACCATTACCGATGAACTCGACATGGCCTTGCCCGCGTTTGGTCCCATTGAGGTGAATCGAGTGGCTGTGGAGACCTTTGTCAAGCGCGCCGAAGCGTCTCCCACCGACCCCTCGCTCGCGGGCATGCTGCCCCAAGTGGTGAGCTTGGCGGGTTCGGACACACCGAGGCTCCTCCCTCTAGTACGGGCCGTAGTGCAGGCATCCCCCCAGGATGCACAGAAAATGCGGCAACCATTCCTTTTCGGGCTCGGCGACCTTTCCGCCTGGGACAGCTACCTTTCAGAGGCGCGCTCTGCATCGCTGGCACGGCGCAAGGAGCTGGCCAGGGCATGGGCCACCAGCGCTCACTTTCCCGCCCTTTCCTGCCGGTTCGTGACTAGATGGCGGGTGGCGGGTCCATTTGACAACCGCGACGACACCGGTTTGGACCGCCCCTTTGGACCGGAGAACGCGGGTCTTCGACGTGCCTCCTACGAAGACGGTCTCGGAGGAGCCGTGGCCTGGCAACGGGCTCAAACCAGCCGCGAAGGCTTCCTGGACCTGACTGCGTGCTTTGAGGTCAAGGAGAACGCGGTAGCATATGCGCTGGCAGAAGTCGATGCCGAACGGGAAGGGGAAGCTCTCCTCCTTCTGGGCAGTGACGACGGCGTAGCCGTGTGGGTGAACAACGAGCTTGTGCACAAGGAGCACGTACACCGGGCAGCCGCGCCGGCACAAGACCTCGTCGTGGTGCGCCTCCGACCCGGTGTGAACACGATTCTGGTGAAGGTGGAGCAGGTGGGTGGTGACTGGGGCCTTCACCTGCAACTCGTGGACCCATGGTCTCTGCTGCACTACGAGTAAGCGGTTGGGTATAACTGCCGCGAACTCTAAACTCTTTGCCCGTTTGAGGGCTGCCGTGCTACGGTGGCGCACAGGCAGCGACCACTAAGGCGCGGGTGCAGATTATTCCCGGCAGGACAGAGGTTTTTGGCCTTTGATTCCAGCGGCTCGCTGGCGCGAGGCTCTCGGTCGTGTAAGTGCGGCGGGTGAATTTTCGCGTCCGCGGGGTTTGGGGAGGGTTGGGTTGGGAGGGTTCTTTCGGGACGTGGGCCAGGGGGGCTTCCTGGCGCTTGTACTCACATTGCTGCTCGAGGTGTTGGGCATCCTTCTTTTGCCTGCATCTGCACATCACCGTATCCCGATTCTCTCCCCTGCCACAAAGGGCTTGCTTTTGTGGCCATTTTTGCGTAAATATCAACCCGCGGGGGGCCCGAAGGTGCACTCGCACCAGGCCATGAGACCAGGTCCGGCCGCGCAGGGATCAGAAGCTCGCACGTGCCTTGCCCTCGCGAGGCGGAAAGTAGGATGCCTGTTTCCCGCCGCGGCTAGGGGAAAGCCCGGTACCGCACACACCGATAAACGCGATTTGCCTTCTGTCGGCAGCGACCAGCGGCATTGCGGTGGCAGGCGCAACCAAGGTGCCGGGCGATTGGTCGTAACCGCAGGGGGCAGGAGAGGCATGTTAGTCTTCCCCCCGGTGCTCATCTTCGGGCGCTGCTTCGCAGAGAACGAGGGCATGCGTCATGGGGGGCGCGACCGAGGTGCGGTTGCTGGTGCCCGCATGCGGATGGAGCCGGTGAGGACCGTGCCGCGCCTAGCCATGGGTCGGTTCTTGTGCAGGTCAACGAGAATACCGCGCGGGCAGAGGTGCTTATCGAGTAGAGCAGAGGAGGAAATGGCAATGATCGGTACCCTCAGCGATGAAATGCTTGCGGCCCTCTTGGAAACCATCCCCATCGAGTTCTCCATTGTGGACAAAGACGACAAGGTGGTGGCATGGAACAAACATGCTACGCGTATCTTTCGACGGCCGCTGGGCACCATCGGCAAGGACGTGCGCAACTGTCACCCCAAGAAGAGCCTGGACCTGGTTGAAAAGATACTGGCGGAAATGAAAGCCGGGACGCGGGACAAAGCGCGGTTTTGGATCGACCTGCACCTGGAAGGAAAGGAGCGTCCACAAAAGATCCTCATCGAGTACTATGCGCTGCGCGATGAGCAGGGGAACTACCTTGGCTGCCTTGAGGCTACTCAGAACATCACCGAGATTCAGGCCCTTTCTGGTCAGAAGAGGCTTCTGGACCAAGGCTGAACGCCTGGCAAGCAGCCAGGACCACCTTTGCGCCAGTCCCGCGCCTAAGCGGTGAGCCTTGCATGCATTTTGTAATCTCGTTCGCCATGGCGGCGGGCCCTGCACTGTACCTGGTTGCCTATTTCTACGCGCAGGACCGGCGCCGCCCGGAACCCAAGGGCTTGGTGTTCCTCGCGTTTGTCTGGGGCTTCGTCGCAATAATTCCGGCAGGCCTCCTGGAGGCACTTTTTTCTTCGCTGCTCGCCGAGCGCATCGCCGTGCCGCTGATGCGTCGTGCAGTGGAAGCCTTTGTGGTGGTGGCCTTGTGCGAGGAGGGCTTGAAACTGTTGGTGGTCATGGTGTGCTGCTACCGGCGTCGTGCGTTTGATGAGGTGATGGATGGCATCGTTTACACGGTGGTCGCCAGCTTGGGGTTTGCCTGTCTTGAGAATATCATCTTCGTGGTCGACGCGGGCCTAAAAGTGGCGGTGGCGCGTGCCTTCACGGCGGTGCCCATGCATGCCATTGCCTCCGCCCTAATGGGCTATTACGTGGGGCTTTCTCACTTTGCCGCAACGCGGCGCAGAAGGAACCTCGGTTTGGCGACCGGTCTGGCCTGGGCGATAGGCTACCATGGCACTTACGACTGGCTGCTGCTGGTGCAGCCACAGATTGGGCGCTTTGCCTTCATGGGTCTGGTGACGGTGCTGGCCGTTGGCGTGCTTCACGTGCACTACCTACTCACCCAGGCGCGAGAACTGGACGCTGCTGCCCAACGCGCATGAGGTAACGAGAAAGGGAGATAGCCAGTATGGACTTTGCTGGCAAGTGCGTGTTAGTGACTGGAGGGGCACGGGGGATTGGGCGTGCGATTTGCATCGCCTTTGCCGAGGCAGGAGCACGGGTGGCAGTCAACTTTCGGGTCAATCGCGCGGCGGCAGACGAGGTTCTGGCGCGCCTTCCCGGTGGACCTCACCTTCTTGTGCAGGCGGACGTGGCCCAGCCCGATGGGGCGCGCCTTCTGGTAAAAGAGGTGGTGGATCGCTTTGGCCGCCTGGACGTCCTGGTCAACAACGTGGGAGGTGCTGGACCACCGCATCGCATCACGGAGCTTTCCTATGAGGAGTGGCTGCAAGCTTGGCACCGTACCCTGGCTGCGAACCTGATGAGCGCCACCCAGGTCACCTATTGGGCCGTGCAGCAGATGCTCAAACAGGGCGGAGGGCGAATCGTCAATGTCTCTTCGCGAGGCGCATTCCGAGGGGAGCCGGAGAGGCCGGCCTACGGCGCTGCAAAGGCGGGGCTCAACGCAATGAGCCAATCGCTGGCTGTGGCCTTAGCTCGTCACAACATCTACATAGCTGTGGTCGCCCCCGGCTTTGTGGCCACAGAGGCGACGGCTGGGCGACTGGAGGGACCAGAGGGCGAGGAGATCCGCAGGCAAATCCCTTTTGGGCGGGTGGCATTTCCGGAAGAGGTGGCTCGTGCGGTGCTCTTCCTTGCGGCTCCAGGAAACGAATACCTCACGGGCGCCATCGTGGATGTCAATGGAGCATCGTATCTGCGAAGTTGATGCCTGGGCCGGGGCACGTGCAAAACTTGGGAGTTGAGGGGATAAAGCACTTCGCTGGGTCGGCTTTATGCTCAGAAAGGGTGATCATGAAACTCTGCACAGCTCTGATGTCTTGTGGCTTGGCTGTCGCCCTGCTTTCCTGTTCATCCAACGTGGAACGCATTGTGGACAAACACATTGCGGCACGCGGAGGGTACGACAGGCTCAAGTCCATTACGACGAAGCGCATCACCGGCACGATTGTGCAAGGCGAGGAGCGAATGCCGTTTGAGCTCCTTGCGAAGCGGCCCAATCGGGTGCGCCTCAGCTATCCCTATGCTGGGGGGGTGATGCTTGCAGCCTTTGATGGCCAGGCCGCCTGGGTGATGAACCCAGTGTTGGCAGGAGATGAACCCCTGTTGATCGAGCCTTCCCAGGCCAAGGACCTGATCGAACTTGCCGACTTTGACGGCCCGCTGGTCGACTACCGCAAGAAGGGCCACCGCCTGCGCTTGGCGGGAGAAGCCTATGTCAAGGGCGCAAAGACGCATGTGGTGGAGGTCTCTCTGGCCAATGGGGACGTGCTGCGGGTCTATTTGGACAAGGAGACATTCCTGGAGAGGCGCTGGGACGATGAAGTCCTGCGCCGCGGGACTCTGCTCCGTTCGGAGAGCTACCTGGACGACTTTCGGCCTGTGGATGGTGTTATGGTCGAACACTACAAAGAAACGAGGCTTGGAGGGGAACTGGACAACATCATCATCACCGAGAAAGTGGAATTCAACGTGGACCTTCCCGATTCGCTCTTTTCCCCTCCCAGGAGGCGGCAGCCGTCCTAAAGCTGGCACACGGCTCGCGGGAAAGGTTAAGCCCGCAACAGAAAGGCCCCGGAGAACAGTCTTGCCGGGGCCTTTGCAGCAGTGGATCAGGGGACTCACTTCAAGAGCTTAAGGGTTACCTTGGTATCGGAGCTCACTGCCGAGGTACCGCTCATCTGTCCGCCGGAGAAGGCGGTAGTTCCCTCGAAACTGTCTTGCGTCGTGTATTCCACCAGCAGGCCATCATCGTAGGCAAACCAGGCGTCGCCCACAACCTTACCGTCTCCTTCGGAGCTCATCTCGCCGCCGCGGCCGCTGCCATAGCCCTCCCGGCTGTAGGTGGTTTCGGTCTTGATGTGGAGGCATTTGAAGCCGTTCTTTTTCTTCTCTTCGAGCACGGTGTAAGTGGTGGAGCCCTTCTCAATTTCCCGACGCATGAAGGGTCCTCCCCTGCCAGGGGATGTGGAATCTGTGTACGTGACCGTCCAGCTATCGCCCACTTGCACTGGCTTTCGCGGCAGGGCCAAGAAGGTGAGGCGCAAGAGCCGTTCGGGCGGCCCCATCATTCCCATACCCATGCGTGGCCCGCGTTCGCCCTCTCTGCCCGGCCCGGGCAGCTCGTCGATGGGGGTGAACTCCCTTTCTTTGCCGAGCTGATCGATGCACCAGCGCAGGCGCTTCCCTTCAAGCTCCTTCATGTCCATGCTTCTGGTGCCACGCATGCCCTGCATACTACCCTGAATCTTGCGCACTGTCATTGTGAAGCACAGGATGGTGTCAGCACTTTCGGCCCGCAATTCACACTCCAGCCTGCGCTGGGAGCTGGTTTGCATGGATTGTCCGCCGCGCTCCATCTCGCGCGTGACCGTCTCCTGTCGCTCATAGCGGAGCACCTTGCCGGGCTTCGCCTTGTAACGCAGGGTATAGCTGTCACCGGCTCTGGCCAGGGCGACCGCAAAGCCCACGCAGGCCAGAGCTACTACAGCTCGTCGCCAAGTTTGTCCTTCCATAGCGTAGCCTCCTTGCTTTGTAGTAGAATAACTCGCTGGCTGCCCGCCACCAGCTCAGGTTCTGCCTCATGAAATGAACTTTTCCCGCTTCTGCAAGTTGAGCAAGCCAAACAGTATTGCCGCCGTCATCCCTATGAGCATGTAGAGGCGGTTGTTCGCCACGACACTCGCCCAGATGGCCTCGTTAAGGTTGCTGGGCGTTTGAAACGGATTAAGAAAGAGGTTCCATCGGCTCGTGCGCAACATGCCGCCAGCGATCCAAAAGCCGAGGCCGACGACCACCATCACCACCGCGGTGCCGTTGCCGTTGCGCACCAGAGTGGAGACCATGAAGGCCAAGGCGCCCAAGAAAAAGACCGGATGCATCAGCTGGTACACCATTTCTGGAACCCGCACATGAACCAGGGCGAGGCTGCTCACAATGCTCAGCACCACCAGCACCACCGCCACCACCACGGCCACCAGCAGGAGCCGCACTAGCCATACCTTGTAGCGATAATTGGGGATGCCGAAGATGATCTCTATCATCCGCGCATCCACGTCGCTCTGGATGCCGAACACAGTTGGGTAGAAGATCACCAAGAGGCCAGGCAGCAGCAAGAGGTAGTAGACGGTGGCTTCAGTGGGAGGATTCTCAGAGAAGACATTGATGATGGTGACGATAGCGAAAAACGCCAGCGCCGCCAGCAGAAAGTAGAAGAACTTGTTGGCGAAGATGATCTTGAGATTGTAGCGAATCAACCGCAGAGTGACGTCGCCATATGTGTTCAGTTTGGCACGGAGATTCATAGCCGCATCACCTTACCTTTTCGGCTGTTTGGGGCGCGCCGGCAGAGGGAAGCTGTCCGTCCTGGCGCAAAAGCCACAGGTAGGCATCCTCCAGGGAGGGACGCACCGGGATGGCATCGGCGGTGGGGGCAGTCGGTGCTACGCAGCGCACCCTGATGCGCGCCCCATCGCGCATGTGATGCACGATCAGAAGCTGTCGACGCAGGGCGTCGAATTCCTCCACCGAAACGTATGCCTGCCACACATGCCCCTCGGCCAGGCGGGCCATCTCTTGTGGTTCGCCCAAATAGCGGAGCTTGCCCCGGTGCAATACGGCCACGCGGTTGCAGGAGCTGGAAATGTCCTCGATGATGTGGGTGGAGAAGATGACCACTCTTTCCTTGCTCAGCTCCACCAAAAGGTTGCGGAAACGGATGCGCTCCCTGGGATCCAAGCCTGCCGTGGGTTCATCCACCACCAGGATGCGCGGCAGGTGAAGAAGGGTCTGCGCAATGCCCATACGCTGCTTCATCCCCCCGGAAAAAGAGCCGATCTTTTCATCTCGGTGCTCGCTCATGTGCACGGCGTCTAGTACGTATTCCACGCGGCGCCGCCGCTCCTGAGGATCCAAGATGTTCTTCAAAATGGCCTGATAGTCCAAGAACTCGTAGGCGGTCATGTTCTCATAACTGCCGAACTCCTGCGGCAAGTAGCCGATGAGCCCCTGGAGCTCCTCGCGTTTCTGGCTGGCGTCTATTCCGTTGATCCACACCTTACCATGGCTCTGATTGAGCACGCCACAGATGATGCGCATCATGGTCGTCTTGCCGGCGCCGTTGGGACCGAGCAGGCCGAACATACCACTGCCAATCTCCAATGAGACCTGGTCCAGGGCGCGGAATGCCTGTTTCTTTTTGCCGATGATGGGGATGGCCAGCACCAGGCGGTAGAGTGCACGTCGCATGCCGGCAAAGCGCCCGCTAATGCGGGCGATATTGACCCGTTTTTCATACAGACGCCGCGAGAGAGTGTGGATGCCCAGTGCCACATACCACAGTACGCCCGCGACGGCCACCACCCCGATCTGCTTCCACCGCACTTGGAACAGAAGCAAGGTCGAGAAAGGAAAGGCCCATAGCCAAAACGTCCTAAGGTAGTCGCCCAAGTGGCGCAGGACAGGCCTTGGAGACCGGCGGAAGTGATGTCGTAGGTAGACTGACGCCGGCCCCAACAGCATGAGCACATAGAAGTAGAGCAACACTGATAACGGTACGTACCAGAACGCGCTGCGCAAATAGAAATAGACAAAGTAGATCAAGAAGCCAAGCAGAGGCAGCTGCCAGACGAACTGGTCAAAGTCGCGCAGGGAGGTAAACCGCCGATGGAGCCCCGCCTTCTCTCTGATGATCTTACCTTTTTTCCATTCCCGTACAAAACGCATCTCCTGGTCGTAGACTTTCACCAGGTTCTGGAGGCGAATAACAATGGGGGCCTCGGCGGGAATAAGCTCGCTCTTTGCCCGCCTTAGGGTGCTCATCAGGAAGTAGGTCACGGCGGGGATCAGCATGAGCAACACTAACGCGTCGATGCAGATCCAGAACGCGCTGTCCACGGAGCCATAGATGAGCCAACCGCCAAGAAGCAGTGCTATCCCTTGCCCTACCTTGATCCGCCAATCGAGGCCAGCAAGCCAATGCAGCAATGTCTCCAGCCCGGCGTACACGGTGGGGATGAACACCAGGGTCAGCAGGGTGCTCATGGCCAGACCGCCGATGACCGTGATGGCAAACGGCGCTCCGATGTGGGTAACGTACTCTGCCTTGCCCATGGCCAAGGGGAACATGCCCACGATGGTGGTGATGGTCGTGATGAGGATGGGCCGGACACGGGCCTGCCCTGCCACTAGCAGCGCGCGCGAACGTCGAAAACCGCGACTGCGCAGGATGCGCGTGTAGTCAATCAGAATGATGCCGTTATTGACCACGATGCCGAACAGGATGAGGAAGCCAGTCAGCGTATTGGCATTGAGGAGCGAATTGCCGGTGACGATGAGCGCAAAGAATGAACCGATTGCCGCAAATGGGATGGAAAAGAGCACAACCAGGGGGAGCCACAGCGATTCGAACACCGCGGCAAGAATCATGTAGATGAGCACCACGGCTGCCCCGATGAGGTAATAGAACTCTCGCAGTTCCGACTCCGGCTGGACCATCTCCACGGCAATGCCCGGGGGTATTGTGAGGTTGCCCAGCACATCGGCCACTTCTGCCCGTGCCCCGTCGCGCAGCGTCTTGGAAGAATTGATCTCTGGTAGAAACTGGTAGGTGACCTCAATCTGCTTCTCTTGGTTGACGCGATTGATGGTTGCCAGTCCGGTGGCGTAGACAATGCGGCCTAATTGCTGCAGCTCGTAGGTTCCACCGGATTGAGAAGGTACCCGCAGGTGCCGCAAATCGTCGATGGTCTTTTCCTGCTCTTGCTCCGTGCCGCGAATGACGATCTCATACTCATCGGTGCCTTGTTTGAACTGCAGCCCTGAGGTGAATTCGCGCTGAAACCCCATCAGCTCCGCCGCCACCGTGGCCGGCGTGACGTCATACTCGCTGAGTAACGCCTTGTCCAAGACCAGATGCAGCTCCGGTCGATTCTCGGAGACATTCACGCGCACGGACTGCACCGACTCGAGGTTCTGCAGGTAGTAGCGCACGTCTTCAGCAACATTGCGCATGCGAGCAAAGTCGGTTCCTTTGATCACGATGGATTCCGTCTGCGTGCCCATGCCGAGCATCCGCTCGAAGGAGGCGCCTGGATTGACGCGGCCGCCGCCGCCCCGGAACCGCCTGCTTGCGCGTGGCTGCTCAAAACTCACCTCCGCCAGGCGAAAGTCTCTGATGCGTTCCTGGATGTCGCTCTTGACCTGGGCCACGGAGCGGTTTTTGACCTTCTGGTAGTCTTTGCGCAGCCTTACGGTGACCACCGCCTCTTCCTCGTATACCTTGCTCACGATGTCTTGCTTTTCGGGAATGTCCTCGATCCGCTTTTCGAGCTCGCGCGTCACCGCATCGGTGGCCTCCAGGGTCGAGCCGCTGGCCATAGTCAAGTAGAGATTGAGGTCCACAGTTTCCACTTCGCGGGAGACGTTGAGGCTGACCGCGAGGGCAATGACAACGCCGGCCACGAAGAGCACAAATCCGGTGCCGATCGTGCGCACAGGAAAGCGCATGCAGGACTTGAGCAGGAGCGTGTAGATCTGCAGCAGCCGATTCTTCTGCGACACAATGCGAAACTCTATGTGGCCGGCTCCCTTGCCACGGCTGAGGAAGTGGTGCGTAATCATCGGCACCAAAAGCAGCGCTACCACCAGCGAAACCAGCAGGGTCGACACAACCGATACCCCTATGTGCCGGCCAAACAGTCGGATGAGGAAATTGCTGGAAAAAACAAAGGGAAGAAAGACCACTATAGTGGTGAGGGTGGCGGCGACAATGGAGCGCCAGACCTCCTTTGTCCCTCTTGTTACCGCTTCGTCTGCCGACCGATGATGGGCTGCATGCCGGTACACATTCTCCAGCACAACTACGCTGTTGTCCAAGAGCATGCCCACCACCAGGGCCATTCCAACCAGGGTCAAGCTGTTGAGAGTTATGCCAAACGCGTAGAACAGATTGAGCGCGGTGAAGATCGAGATGGGGATGGCCAAGACAATGGTCGCCACGAGCCTCAGGTTGCGCAAGAAAAGCCAGAGCACCGCCACTGCCAGACAACCGCCTACCAAGGCCAATTTGATGATCAGGTTGACGTTGTTCTCCATGTCGTCGGCGACATTGCTCTGGATCACGATCTCCAAATCCTTCCCCCGCAGCTCATCATTGAGGCGGGCGACGGTCGCTTTGGCGGCATGGGAAAGGGCGATGAGGTTCGTTTGTGCGTCCCGAATCAGTTGCACGGTGACGGCCTCTTTGCCGTTGACCCGGCTCAGAGAGGTTTCTTCCTTTACTCCAACCAAGACCTGGGCCACGTCGCGCAGGAGCACCGGCCCCTGGCGGCGGACTACCAGATTCTCCAGGTCACGCACATCCGTGTAGTCGGCAACAACATTGACGAAATACTGCCTATCGCCCCGAAAAGCGCGTCCCACAAACGTTGTAGTGCGGCTGTTCTGCCGAATGAGGTTCCGTATCTGCGCTGCCGTGACTCCATGTGCCTTGCAGGCTTCCTCATTGAGCACGATCTCCACTGATTTTTGCCGGCCGCCTGAGACTACCACCGAAGCGATGCCATCGATCTTCTCCAACTCTGGCACCACCTCATTGTCCACCAAGTGGCGGATGCGATCCACCTCGCCGCCTCCGCGCACCTGGAGCTCCATGAACTGGTTGGCCAACTGGTCCACGTCCACGCGCACCACGTTGACATTGAACTCCTCGCCGAGGGTGGTCTTGACCAGATCCACCTTCTCTTGCAGGCGCAGGTACGCATACTTCAGATTGGTCCCTTGGGCAAAGTAAACAAAAATCATCCCTCGGCGCGGTTCGGCGTAGGAATCGATACGTTCCACGCCTTGCAAGGAACCAATGGCCCCTTCCAGCGGGATGATGGCGTGCCGCTCCATGTAGGAGGGGTCAAGGTCCAGTTGGCCAGTGACCTGGACAATGAGGAACGGCAGTTCCGCATTGGGCAAGAGTTCTATGGGGAGCTGCTTGTAGGAGACAATGCCCAAAAGGGTCAGTCCTACGAAGAGCATGCTGATGAGCGTTTTGCGCCGATAGATGAAACTCACCCTCGTCCTTCCTTGTTGGCGAAAATTCTCCCTCTGCGAAGCGGTTGGTCTGGGCTATAAGCTCCCGGCCAGTCGGGCGCGAAACTCATCCACCACCAGGTAGATGCACGGAATGACCACCAGCGTCAACAGCGTGGAAGTGAAAAGGCCGCCGATCACAGCCAAGGCCATGGGAGCCCGCAATGCGGCCCCTTCGCCAAAGCCGACGGTCAATGGGAGCAGCGCCAGGATGGTGGTCAAACTCGTCATGATGATGGGTCTGATCCGCTGACTTCCTGCCTCGATAATGGCCTCGCGCAGGCCGTATCCTTGGCCTTTAAGGCGGTTGATGGCATCCACCAGAATGATCGAGTCGTTCACCGCTATGCCGGCGAGCATGATGAGCCCGATGTAGGCCATAATATTGAGCGACTTGCCGGCAATGAAAAAGGCCAAGATCGAGCCGACACCGGCGAGAGGAACACTCAACATCACCGTAAAGGGGTGGAGGAGCGACTCGAACTGTCCTGCAAGCACCATGTAGACCAGGACCACAGAGAGCACCAGCGCGAAGCCAAGGTTGCGGAACGCTTCGCGTCGTTTCTGTTCCTCGCCTGCGATAGTGATCTTGTAGTCGGGCGGCAGGTCCAGCTTTGTCAGCTCCTGCTCAACCCGCTTGGCCACGTGGTCGAAAGGTCTCCCTTTCTGAATGTGCGCGGTCACGCGCCCGATGCGGTTTTGGTTGCGCCGATAGATTTCCTTTGGTGCGCGGGTCTCGCGGATGGTGGCCACTTCGCTCAACCGAATCTGCTGGCCGCCGGCAGTGGTGAGCAACAGGTCGCGTAACTGGCCAACGCCCACCTTGGGCAGATGGAGTGTGATGTCCTGCAATTCACCGCCGGTTTCCCACGTGCCCGCTTCCTTGCCCATGAGCTGGTCGCGGAGTTGGGAGCTAATGCTCTCCACGCTGATGTTGTACACGCCAGCCAGGAGACGATCCACGACCACTTCCACCTCGGGCGCCCCTTCCTCAAAGCTTGTCCGCACGTTGAACAGCTCCTCCACAGCAAGCAAACGACGCTTGGCCTGCTGCGTCAGGCTGTCCAACACTGCCAAGTCATCCCCCTTGATTTCCACGACGAGAGGTGCTGCCTCGGTACCCAGGGTGCTTTGCAGCGCCGACTGCTCCTGGAGAAACTCCGCCTCCAGATCGGGGATTTCAGTCAGTTGGGCATTCACTCGGCGGATAAGTTCTTGCGCTGGGGTGCGATGCTTTGGTGTGAGGATGATCCTGATGGTGGCAGTGTTTTCCGCCGCAAAGACCGCCTTCTCATCAGCGCTCGTGGTGGTCGAAGGCCCGATGTGGCTGTAGAGCG
This sequence comes from candidate division KSB1 bacterium, assembly GCA_034506335.1. NCBI lineage: Bacteria > Pseudomonadati > Candidatus Zhuqueibacterota bacterium. The sequence goes on along the minus strand of JAPDPR010000001.1, from coordinate 146,217 downwards.
CTTGAAGATCCTCGCCGGCCGTCGCCCGCACCAGGTTCTCGACCGCCTCCACGGTCTGCTCGGTGCGACGGAGCTCAGTCCCTTCTGGGAGCCTGAGCTCAAGCGAAAACTCACCCAGGTCGGTCTTGGGAATAAACTCGCTCCCGACCGTAGGCACAAGGAGTACTCCCAGAGCAACCAAGCCTGCGGCGGAGCCAATTACCGCCCATTTGTAGCGCAGAATCCGAGCCAAGAGCGGCGGGTACCAGGGAAAGGTGATCGAGCGTGGCGCCGACTGGCGCGGAACTGCTTTCAGAAACCTGGCCGCCAGCATGGGTACAACAAGGATAGCCACGCCCAGCGAGGAGAGGAGGGCAAACGCCACCGTCCATGCTTGGTCTTTGAAAAGTTCACCGGCCACCCCATGCAGATAGACGATGGGCAGGAACACGACGATGGTGGTCAAAGTCGAGGCGGTGATGGCGCCCCCAACCTCGGCGGCGCCGATGATGGCCGCCTCACGCAGGGACAACCCTGCTTCGATATTGCGGAATATGTTTTCCATCACCACGATGGCATTGTCCACCAGCATGCCTGCACCCAAGGCAAGACCACCCAAGGTCATGATGTTGAGCGTGAGGCCATTGAAGTACATCATGTTGAATGTCGCCACCACCGAGACTGGGATGGCGACGCTGATGATGGCCGTTGCACCGATACGTCGGAGAAAGACATAAAGCACAATCACCGCAAGGACTACACCTACGAGTGCACTCTGTTCAACCTCGCGAACGGCGGTGGTCACGAAACTAGCCTGATTCTGCACCACCACCAGCTCGTAACCTGGGAGCGCCTGTCGGATAGTAGCCAGGGCGCGAAGCAGTTCGTTTGCCGCGCGCACGGTGTTGTATTTGGTCTCTTTGTAGACCTCAAGCCCTAGGCAGCGTTTCTGATTAAGCCGGACGATATTTTGAGGTTCCTTGTTGCGCAACTCAATCTTGGCTACGTCCTTGACGGTGACCGGCACACGGGTTGGGCTCCCCGCCTCGGCCGTACCGGCCATGTCCGGCTGTCGATAGGTAAGCACAGTGTTGGCAATGTCCTCGATAGACTGGAAGGCGCCGATGCCCTTGATCACGTACTGGCGCCCCATTTCCACTATCGAGCCGCCGGAAACGTTCCGATTGTAGAGGTTCAAGCGACTGGCAACCGCATCAGGGGTAAGGCCGTAGGCCTCAAGCAGATACGGGTCGGTTTCAAGTACCACCTCCTTCTCTTCCTGCCCAGAGATCTCGACCTCCGCCACACCCTCCAAACGGATGAGTTCGTTACGAATGTAGTTTTCCGCCACCTTGCGCAGCTCATCCATGTCGCTCACCTGAGGGTGCGAAAGGGCGATGAGCATGATGGGGGCGGCATTGGGGTCATGTTGCGTGATGGTCAATTGGTCGATGGCGGCGTTTTGGCTGAAGCTGGTGAGCGTCTTTTGCAGATCGAGGAACGCCTCGTCCATGTCGGTGCCCCAGGCGTACTCCACGGTCACTTGCGCCGAGCCGACCTTGCACACCGAGGAGACCTCCACCACGTGACGCTGGCGGATGGCAAGGGCCTCGATGCCATCTACAAACTGCTTCTCGATCTCTTCTGGCGGTCGCTCCCCGGCCTTCAGCTCCACGTAGATCCGTGGGTTGCTCAGCTCGGGGAATAGGTCCACCGCTAACTTGCGGAAGGAGATGTACCCCAAGAGCAAGGTGGCCAAGACCACCATGAGCACTGTGACCGGATAGTTGACCGAGAATTCCGTCAGCTTCTTCATCGTTGTTCTTTCAGGTTACGACGAGCGGCCTACCGCACGATCTTGACCCTGGAGCGGTTCTGCAGCGTCTCAAACCCTTTCACCACCAGCCGTTCGTTGACGCGCAGGCCCTCCACTACCTCCACCTCGTTGGGGTTCTCCAGACCAGTGGTGATCACGCGCTCTTGCGCCGCGCCGCGCTCCACCACGTAGACGGTCTTGCCCTGCCGCTTGGCAAGGATCACATCCTTGGGCACCACGATGGCGGAATCGTTGCGCGCGACCACAATCTCGGCCTTCACGAACATGCCTGGACGCAGCCGCCACTCCGGGTTGTCGATCAGTAGCGCCGCCTTGAACGTCCTCGTGCTGGCATCAATGGCAGGGGACACCTGCGAAACCTTGCCGCGCAACGTGTCTCCGGCCATGGTGTAGTTCATCACTCGCACCGGCTGATTGACCTTGACGCGACCCAGGTCTGCTCCCGGGAGGTTAGCCTCCATGTAAAGCTGGCCGTAGTTCATGATCTTGACCATAGGCTGATTCGCGGCCACCCGCACCCCGGGCGTGTAGTACGGCAGCTCCACGATCACCCCATCAAACGGAGCCACGATTTTCAACTTCGCCAACTGCAGCAGAGCGTTCTCATAGGCGTATTTTGCCTCCACGTAGGCGCGCTCCGCGTTTTTCAGCTCACGAAGCGTTACTCCGCCCTTTTCGTAGAGTGACTGCTGCTTTTCGAATTCCCGCTTCGAGATGTCCAGATTCAACTCCTGGGCCTCGATCTTGATGCTTGTCTCAAGCTCCGGGTTATCCAGGTGGATGATCTCCTGTCCCCGACTCACGCGGTCTCCCAAGGCAAAGGGTCTGCCCGTCTGGGGATTGGTCAGTAGGCGGTAGAACCCAGCCGTTTCCGAGTTAAGCAGCGCCTCCTTAATCGCGTTTACGGTGCCGGTAGTGACGATAAACTCCTCGATGGGCCGGAGTTTGACCTCTTCCACGGAAACCGGCACGGCGATATCCGTTTCACCGCCAGTTTCCCGGCCACCACAGGCCACAAATAGCAACAGCCCGAACAACAACCACAGTTCTCTCTTCACCGCGTACTCCTTTGTCCACTCTCACCTTAGGCCAGCCGCTCACGAGCGCGATCTGAGCAACTCTTGCGGCACAACCGATTCGTTCTTTTCAAAGTCCCACAGGGATTGAATCTTCATGTTCAGTAACTCAATCTTGTAGTTGATCAAGGCGTCCACCAGCGCCAGCTTCTTCTGGGAAAGCTGGTTCTGGTACAGCTGCAAGTCCATGCTCGTGAGGTCACCGTTCTTGTAGCGCTCCAGGTTGATGTCATAAGTCAATTGGGCATTGCGCACGTTTTGTCGGGCAATCTCGATCTGTTGCTCCAGGTTTTGCAGGTTACGATACACCTGCCGTATGGCGATGATGATGTTGGTGCGCTCTTCTTCCAACGACAGTTCTCGCGTCTTCACTACTGCCTCGGCAGACTTTATCCGAGACTGCTTTTCGCCCCAGTCCCACAAGGGTATTTCCAACGAAAGGCTCAGGCGCTGGTTCTTGGTGGGAACCTCATAGATGTTGGCAAATCGTTCATCGGTGCCGATGACGCCGTACGAGACGGTCACATCGCCGCGAAACTCATTCGTGGCTGAAGCCTGAATGAGGTCGAACTGCGAGGTCTCGATGTCGATGCGCGCCTGGCGGAGCTCCATGCGCCACTTCAGGCCGTGGTCAAGGGCCAATTGGAGGTCCACCTGCACCGGCTGATGGGTGATGTCCGCCTGGACGGCGATCTCCTCAAATAGCGACATGCCGATGAGCTGCTTGAAGGCGTCTAAGGAGTTGTCCAGCACCACCTGCTTATTCTGTACATTCGACTTGCTGGTGGAAAGGTTGAGCTCGGCCTGGTAGAGTTCTTCCAGAGCCGACAAGCCCGCGTCCACCTTGTTCTTGATAATCTGGTAGCTTTGCTCCTGGTTGCTGAGCTCCTCGCGGGCTATCTCAAGGCTCATCTTGTTCTTGTACACGTCGAAAAAGGCCTGTGCAACGCTCCGTTCCAATGCCAGTTTACGGATGGCATAGCTGAGCGCCGCGTCCTCCAAGTCCAGCTCCAACCTCCGGAGGGCAATCTCAGTGCGATTATAGGTGAACACTGGTTGCTGCAGGCTGAGGTAGAGATTGTTGCTGAATGTCTTGCTCCTCGTGTTCTGGAACTCGCTGTACACGTCCTGCCAGCCGAAGCGGTTGATGAGGGCCAACGTGCCATCAGTCCACCTGATCGGCTGGGAAATGGTGAAGGTGCCAGACCAACTCTTGGTCTCATTCGTGTTCCAGCGGGAAAAGAAGGAGTTGAAGACCCGTTCATTCCGGTAGTCCACGGGAGTGATGGACAAGCTGAATTGTGACTTTAGCGCCGCCTTTTGCGCGTTGAGTGATTCGCTGCTGCGTTGCAGATTCAGTTGGGACCGCTGGATATCCGGGCTCTTCTGCATAGCGATCGCCAAGGCATCCTGGAGTGTCAACACGCGCTGCGCGTGGGTCGCTGGGGTGGCGGCGAGCGTCAAGACCACCAACGCCAGCGCACGGCTCAGTCGCTCCTGCCAGGCACGCGTTGTCTTCATGGTCGTCCTCTTCTCCACTTCTCTCAAGACCTCCTCACCTTGCGTTTCACTCCTTGACCCACTTTACGGCATCCGCGAAGACAACACGGGCATCGCTCTCGTTGGTCAGTTCGACCTTCGCGCTGTCGCCGGACAAGTAGTAACGTCCCAGGAAGTTCCACCCTTCTTCGGCGGAGGCGCGGTCAAAAAGGACTTCGTCCACGCCGTCGTCATGGTGGATGCGGAAGTGGTACTGTCCTGAGTCCCGGGGGCGCTCTCCTGGTCTGGGGCCTGGCCCGCCCGGGCCACGACCAAAGCGCATCAGGCCGGGCATTTGCCCGCCGATGTAGTAGTAGACGCCGTAGTATCCCGGTGCATCCAGAGGTGTAGTCCACGTGACGGACTTATCCCCACCTCCAGGTTTGGTGAAGTAAGCCGAGCGAACGTAACGGCCGAAAAAGTTCGCCTGCACTGTGGTTTTCCACTCTGAGGGAAGTCGCCAGAATTGCATAGCCACGTAACGTTCCTGGTCGGCGGCTCGCCCAGCGCCCAACAGGCGGCGCAAGGGGCTGCCTCTCCCTGTGCCGGTTACCCGGCAGCCTGGCTCTTCATTATCAACCACCAGCTCCCCAGGGCCCACCAGGCTCACCGGCTCGCTCACAAGGCGTTCGCCGTCAAATGGCTGCGCCTTCTTGTTCTCCTGGAACTCATCGAACGGCTTGCTCAAGACCGACGGGAGATTCCTGGAGGTCAGGGTATTGATCGTGACCATCCGCGGCTGGTCGTCCAGAACGATGCCGATTTCCTTGGTCTCGCCAGGACCCAGGGCCACGGTGCGCTGGACCTCATTGGCTTGGCCAAATCCAGGCGGACCGAAGCCGAATCCTGGGCCACCGCCTGCCACGCGGAAGGTCAGGACGAGTAACCCTGCCACCGGTTCGGCATTGGTCACTTTGAATCTGACCTGGTAGCGCGTCCGCTCTCCGTCCAGCACCTTGTACCCCTCCAGCTCACTGAACACATACCCGGGTAGCTCTGTGCTGGTCGACCACTCGGTCAGCAGGGTGGTGAGGTCTACGCCGAAGCGACTTCGCAGCTCATCTACGAACTGCTGCGCGTCGACCGCCTGGAAACGTGCGCGGTCTATCCACTCGCGCACAAACTCCGCAAAGCGCTCTTTGCCGATTCGATGCTGGAGGTAGGTGAAAAGAAAGGTGCCCTTAAGCTTAATGGCATCTGCCACCAGCGCCTTGGCGTCTTCGTCGGACAGCAGTTCCCGAAGGCTCTTCCCCTGCAAGGCCTGGTTGACTTTTTCCTCTTGGGTCAAGCCTGAGAAAAAGCGAAATGGGGGCGCGAATGCTGCCTCGGCCCGGCTGCGCAGGAAGGCTTCCATGGCCAGGTTGAGAAACGGCCATTGGTGTGAACGCACCGCAGTGGCAAAGCTGTAAAAGTTGGGAAAGACGTTATAGCCTGCGCCGCTGAGTGGGTCCCCGCCCCGGCCGATGCGGATCATGGTCATGCCCGAGACCAGGGTGCTCCCCACGAACTGGCGGAACAAGCGCGTCTGAGTCTCTTTGGGTGTACTGATCTGATTCGTCCGCTGCGCCCGCCACCGTTCCCGCCGCATGGCCTCGCGAAAGTCGGCCGCAGGCAACAGCACTCCCTTCTCCGGCAGAAAGACCATCTGCGGCTGCACGGTCTCTTGCGGTCCGCCCCACACCCGCGTATATGCGTAGAATTGCACCGGCACTTCCACCAAAAGGAGACGCCGATACGGGTATTTCAAGTCCACCCGCACCTCGTAGTCCTGCCTGATTTCCCGGATGAGCGCGGCCAAGGTGTCGCCCACTTCATTGAAGTAAGGCACGAAGTAGTCATGGCGCGGCAGGGTGTACAACGCATACTGGACCGAGTCCACCACGAGGGCGCGTCTTTCATATGGACCAATAGCCAGCGAGAGGCGTGGCAGCGGTACTTCTGGCCGGAACTGGAATCGTCCTGGCGCTACCTGGTTACCCTCCCCCTGGGCGATGACCTCCAATCCCGGCGCCGTCTTCACATCCAACTGGAATCGGCAAAAATCCTCGGCCACCGCCGCTGGCTCCTGGGGAGTGTACGTGACCCCAGGCTTGGGGTACCAGAGAGCCTCGGGCGTCAACAGCCCAAAGTTTTTCGTGAGGAAAGCATGGCGTTTGTCGATGTTGAACAAGGCCAGGCGATACGAACTCTCTCGCGCGGCCTGGTCCACATCCAGGTAGCAGACCGATTCGTCTATCTTTCCGTGATAGACGAGCCGCAGCGAGTCTTCAGCCCCTGCTGCCAACGGTCTGGGCAGACTTACCTCCAGCAGATGCCTCCTGCGCCTGACCTCAGCCGGCTGCCCCGCCTGCTCCACGCGGTCCACGGTCAGGCCGGGGTTCAAGGCCAGCACAAAGCGGGCTAAGGGCTGGTCGGTCTGGTTGCGGAGGGTCATGTCCGCCATACCGTGCAGTTGATCAGCGCGATGTTCCAGCGTGAGGCGCATGCCCACGAGGGTGGGACGCGGGAGAGTCGCAAGCGACGTGTTCAACCCCAGCATTTCCTTGCGCTCCGCACGTACCTGGTAGAAGGAGCGCAGGTGCGTGTAGCCGAGTGCCAGTGCCGCAACGAAAAAAGCCACCGTCAACGCTATTGCGGTGCGAGTCATGGCTACCGACTGGGGCAAACGGCGCAGCAGGAGGACTGTCGCCCCGATGAACGACACTCCCAAACAGAAGTAGATGCCGCGGTGAATCAAGATTTTGCCCACGTCCCCAAACCCTACAAAGTCCGAATACATCAGCGGCACGTTGAAACTCATGTAATCGAAAAGGTGATGCACCTTGCCGCCCAACACAAAGAGCGTCAGGCCAATGTAGCCGAGCAAGACCACAAACGTCACCGCCTGATTGCGGATGAGCGACATGAGCAGGAAGGCCAGGCCGAACACGTAGAACAGGGTGGGCAAGCTGATAAGGAGCGGGTAGTAGAGATAAGGTTTGATGCCGAAGGGCAAGTCGCTGAACGCGGCGTGAAAAATACCTGCCACCAGCAGCACCACGAGGTTCAGGCCCAGGAAGACCAGAAAGATCCCCAGCGTCTTGCCGAACACATAGTCGCCGTTGGTCATGGAACGCATGTAGACCACTTCGGTGGTATCGAGTTTCTTGTCGCGCTTCAAAAAGTCCGAAGCCAAGAAGACGGCAATGACCGCCTGGACCACGTTAAGGAGCGACAGGTTTAGATATGGCACCGACGCCGGCAGGCCGCGAAAGATCCACGGGGAGTTGCCCACGTTCGTGAGCAGCAGGAGGTTCAGTACAAACAGGCCGACCACTGCCAAGCCGGCAAAGATGCGGAAGAACCAGCTGCGGAGCAGGGTCTTGATCTCGAACCGGGCCACAGTCCAGATATTGTGCAGAGATAACATCGTCTTCACCTCGCTATGGGACAGTTAGCGCCCCTTGTTCTACCTTTCGACCAACTCCTTCTCGTCAAGCGACGCCCCCAGCTTGTACTCCATGAAGTAGACGTAGGCGTGCTCCAGGTTCGGGTCGATGAGCTTGCCCGGGTAGGTGTCCAAGTTTTCGGCTACTACTTCTACCTCCCAGCCGGACTCGGCGGGGATGGTGGCGATGACCGGGTACTGCTCTTTGATGGCTTCCAGCTCGTACTCAGCCGCTTGGATTCGCCACACGTGATTCTTGGCTTGCTGGATCAGTGCCTCTGGTGCCCCTTCGAAGACCAAGTGGCCATTGTTCAGCAGTGCCATCTGCCGGCAAGTGCTGGAGATGTCGCCCACGATATGGGTGGAAAGGATAATGATGATGTCGCGGCGGGTCATGTCCGAGAGCAGGTTGCGGAAGCGAATGCGCTCCTCCGGATCCAGGCCGGTGGTGGGCTCGTCGACGATCACCACCTTTGGGTCGCCGATGAGCGCCTGCGCGATGCCCAGGCGCCGCTTCATGCCGCCGGAGAGCTTGTTCGCCTGCCGGTCCCGTACCTCGTACAAGCCCACCTGTTCCAACATGTTGGCGACGGCCTTTTTTCGGGCACGGCTGTCCTTGAGTCCCGAAAGCGCAGCGATATAGTCCAAGAACTCCCAGGTGGTGAGGCGCGAGAAAAGGCGAAAATCCTGCGGCAAGTAGCCGAGCATAGCACGGATGGCCCGCCGATCTTTCTGCAGGTCCAGCCCATTGAACTTGACTACTCCCGAGGTGGGCTTCATGAGGGTGACCAGGATGCGCATCAGGGTGGTTTTGCCGGCGCCGTTGGGACCCAGCAGGCCGAACATTCCGCTCTCGATGCGCAGATTGATGTCCTCGAGGGCTTTCCTTCCGCCTTCGTAGATTTTTGTCAGGCCTTCAATGGTGATGACCATATGCTCCCTCTGGTAACACTATGCCGCCACGTACTACAGCACACATGCACCTTACGGATTTGCCGCCGGCAAGTTCCCGGCCTAGTCGTCGTGATGACCCGAACGCCACGCTCACCTGCTTATAACACCGAAGTGCGGGAAAACTTGCATTCCCCAGGAATCCCAAGAGGCAGCTGGAGGTGGACGCTACCGTCGGTCCAGTGACCGCCACGGAAAACGTGCGCGCTGTTTCGCCCACTGCCCCCTTGACACAAGCCCGCTTCCCAAAAGAACGAGCGACGAGAAGGGGGGGCCTTACACATGTAGGAGCATACGAGAGATGGCCTGAGGGCGTCAAGATCGCCTTGCAAACCCCCGGGGTAACGACCTTCGCGGAAGGCCGAGGACGCTGGGTTATGGGGCTCCTCGCCCGCCCCATTTTCACCTTGCGAATCCCAGCAGCTTTGCGTATATTGCAATCACGACATTGGGGGCGAACGGCCCCATCACCACGGTGTGGGCCGAACTTTTTTTGACATGGTTATTCACAGAAAGGTTCTTCCTTTGAGTTCACAAGAGGATTTTACCGCGCAAGTCGAGGCGCTGCTTTCCCAGCAACCGCAGCGCACCTTCAAAGCTAAGGAGATTGCCAGACGGCTTGGCGTCAGCCAGGACCGTTATCAACTCTTGCGCGCGGCTCTGCGCCAACTGGTGGCTACCGGCGCCATTGTCAAGTACCCGCGCAACCGGTACGGCAAGGGGCGGTCGGCACAAGAGGTGACCGGCGTGTTGCGCGTCAAGACCCAGGGGTATGGGTTTGTCGTGCGCGACGATGGAGGCGAAGACGTATTCATCAGCGAGCGGAACATGGGGCTCGCGCTGCACCAGGACCGCGTCAGAGTGCGCCTCTTTGCCCAGACCCGCGGCCGCAGCCCAGAAGGGAAAGTGGTGGAAGTGCTGGCTCGGGCGCGGCAGAATATCGTCGGCACCTACAAACGCGGCCGGAAGTACGGGTTTGTGGTCCCGGACGAGCTGAAGATTCCCCACGACATCTACGTCCACGACGCGGACGCCATGGGCGCCCAGCCCGGGCAGAAAGTGGTGGTGCAGATTGTTAACTGGGAGCATGAGAAGCTCAACCCAGAGGGGCGCATCGTGGAGGTGCTGGGTTTTCCGGATCAAACGGGCGTGGATGTGCTCTCGGTGGCGCGCGCGTTTGATCTCTCGGAGTCCTTCCCGCCTGAGGTAGAGGAGGAGGCGGCCTCCCTGCCTGCGGACATCCCTGCTGACGAACTGGCCCGTCGTCTTGACTTGCGCCAGAGAGTGCTTTTCACCATCGACCCTCCCGACGCAAAGGACTTTGACGATGCGGTGTCGCTGGAGTCCCTGGACAATGGCCACCTGCTACTGGGGGTGCACATTGCCGATGTGAGCTGGTACGTGACGCCAGGGGGAGCAATTGACCGCGAGGCGCGCAGGCGCGGCACTTCGGTGTACCTGGTCGACCGGGCCATCCCCATGCTTCCGGAGAGGCTCTCCAGCCAGCTTTGCAGTTTGGTGCCTGACCAAGATCGCCTCGCCTACAGCGTGCTCATGGAGCTCACCCCTGCCGGGGATCTCGTCCAGTACCAGTTCCGCGAGTCTGTGATTCGCAGCCGGCGCCGCTACACGTACGAGGAGGTGCAGGAGCTCCTTGACGGGGCCCGCTCAGATCAGTTTACTCCCGTATTGCAGGAGATGCGCGCCTTGTCCCACGCGTTGATTGCCAAACGCCAGCGCCGGGGCAGCGTAGACCTGGATGCGCCAGAGGTGCAGGTGATTTTGGACAGCGCCGGACGGCCAGTAGAGATCCGCCCACGCCCGCGCTTAGACAGCCACCGCCTCATTGAGGAGTTCATGCTCCTTGCCAACGAGACGGTGGCCCGCCACGTGGGTGTGTTCCTGCGCCGCCAGGAGGATGGGCAGCTCGAACCCCCATTTGTCTATCGTATCCACGAGAAGCCGGACCGGCAGAAGATGAACGAGTTCCTAAGCTTTGCGGCAGCGTTTGGCGTGGTGGTCCAAGAACCGCCCCGACTCACGCCGCGTTTTTTCCAAAAGCTTCTCACCCAGGTCACCGGCCTGGACGCAGAGCCCATCATCCGCGACGCCATGCTGCGGGCCATGATGAAAGCCCGGTATTCCACCGAGAACGTCGGCCACTTTGGGCTTGCCTACAAGCACTATACCCACTTCACTTCGCCTATTCGGCGCTACCCGGACCTCATGGTCCACCGGCTCCTGAAGCAGTATCAGCACCACCAGGCCAAAGAAGTCGCCCTTGGCGTGGACCGCGACGCCCTGGAGGCCGATTGCCGCCTCGCCTCGGAGCGAGAGGTGGTTGCGCAGGAGGCAGAGCGCGAATCGGTCAAAATGAAGCAAGTTGAATACATGGCCGGGCACATCGGGGACGTGTACAAGGGGGTGATCTCGCGTATCGTGCCGTTCGGCATCTTTGTGGAACTGACCACTCTCCTTGTGGAGGGCCTTATTCATATCACCGAGCTGGGCGACGATTATTACGTGCATGATCCCGTCCGCCATGCCATGATCGGCCAACGGCGGGGCCGTGTCTTTCGCGTGGGCGATACGGTGACGGTGCGCGTGGCCCGGGTCGATGAAAACCAGCGGCTGATTGACTTCGCCTTGGTGGAAGCAATGGCAAAACGTGCGCCTCGGCGGAAGGTCGGGAGGCGTACCCTCTGATGTTGGCGCACACCACTGTAAAGCTCTCCGAAGGGACCCCCTAAGCGCGTTGAGACGGTCGAGCCTCCTGTTTCTGCTTGGAAGAGAGGTTGGACCGGAGGAAGGAGGCGGGTCGGCACAAGGCGCTCTGGTAGGTGCGCATGCGTGGCGAAGGTCTGGGGGTGAAGCTAGTGGCGGCGGCAGAAAAGGAGACCCGAGCCAGAGGAGTCCTCGGGAGCGCCTGCGGCGTAGCTTCTTTTGTCTCGATGGTGACCCCATGGCTCAAGACGCGTGGGCGTAGGCATGCCGGGCGCGTGGAGGTGCAGGCCTTGCTTCGAAAGCCCTTTGCGCGCCAGGTCGAGGTGGCTGCCAGCTGCGAAGTAAAGGATCAAGGAAAGCCCGAAGGTGGGCAGTGGTGCACCCCTTGTGGTGCGATTGAGGTGCTCTCACCGCGAGAGTCTCAAAGCGGATTCCGATAGGAGGAGCCACGAACAGACGGGCACGGCATCGTGTCCCTTTGTGCTCTCGGCCTGCTCGGTTTTCCTTCTCTCGCGCCGAGGTGGTAACTTGCCGCCTGGGATCGGATGCAGAGTTTTCTCCGCAGCTATGTTGGCTGAAGAATCTCCTGCTTAGCGATCGAACCGAAGGGGGTAGCGGACTGGAGTTCTCGGGGGGAACCGAAACCGGATCAGCGCACGTTGGGCAACGCTTTCTGCCCGTCATGCCGTGTACTTGGCCTTCCGGAGTTTGCTCCTTTGGCCTGGGAGGCTACGTTTTTGCCGGCTCACCGGAAACATTTCCCTTGCACGCACACCCGATTGTGCGTAGATTTGCAGAGCTGGATGGCTCACGATTGAGGAGGACGGAATGGTTTGCTCCTACGGCGCCCCAGAAGGGGAGGGGACTGCTGGGTTGGGTCGACCCTCGCCGGCGTGCGCGGTGACCTCTTATGACTTTGACCTTTCGCCAGGCGCCATGCACCGCGTGCTGACGGCGGCTTTGGACAAGGGTGGAGACTTTGCAGAGCTGTTCCTGGAGTATCGGGTCAGCACCAGCGTTGTCATGGAGGAGGACCTCCTCAAAGAGACCTCCGAGAGCGTGACGCTGGGAGCGGGGGTGCGGGTACTGGCCGGCGAAAAAACAGGTTACGCTTACACCAATGACCTCTCTTCTCGCGCCTTGCGTCATGCCGGGCTCACTGCCGCGGCCATCGCCCTGGGAGAGGGTAGGACGCGTGTTGTAGCCTTGCGCGCTCACACCGCTCCGCACCAGGTTTACGACTTGGACCAGCTGCTCTCCGTCCTTCCACTTCCCACAAGGCTGGACATAGTCCAGCGGGCTTACCAGGCCGCGCAAGCCTACGACCACCGTGTGAGCCGAGTGCAAGTCTCTATGTCCGACGTGTTGGCTCATGTGCTGGTTGCCAACAGCGAGGGGCTGGTGGTGACTGACCTCCGTCCGCAGGTTCGACTGGCGGTGAATGTTGTGGCTGAGTGTGATGGTGTGCGTAATCGGGGCACCTTCACTGCCGGCGGTCGCGTGGGGCTTGGCTACTTTCAGCGCGTGCAGACGCCAGAGCAGGTGGGACGCACCGCGGCCGAGGAAGCTATCACCCTTTTGCAGGCCGTGGACCCGCCCGCCGGCGAACAACCTGTGGTGCTGGGCGCTGGACAGAGCGGTGTGATGATCCACGAGGCGGTGGGACATCCGTTGGAAGCAGACGGTAACCGCAAAGGAACGTCCATCATGGCCAATCGCATGGGGAGCATGGTGGCCACGCCGCAGGTGACCGTCTACGACGACCCCACCATCCCGCATCTGCGCGGTTCGCTGAACATTGATGACGAAGGAACTCCCACGCAGCGCACCGTACTTATCGAGCGAGGCAGGCTCGTAGGGTACCTCCAGGATCGCCTTTCGGCGCGCCTGATGGGCATGGCGCCCACCGGCAACGGTCGCCGGGAAAGCTATCAGCATTACCCTATCCCGCGCATGACCAATACCGTCCTTGCCGAGGGGGCTTACAGCCCCGAGGAGGTCATTGCCTCGGTGAAGAAGGGGTTCTATGCCAAGACATTTAAAGGGGGACAGGTTGAGGATTCGGGCAAGTTCGTCTTCTCCGTGAATCTCGGCTACCTCATTGAAGACGGCCGACTGACGCGTCCAGTCAAGAATGCTACGCTTATCGGCACGAACGTTCAGGTGCTGCAGAGTATCTCGATGGTGGCCAACGACATGGGATTCTTTCTTGGCACGTGCGGGAAGGAAGGGCAGTCTGTGCCCGTGACCGCGGGTACGCCCACGCTGCGCATTGACCAGATGACGGTGGGAGGGCGCCGGTGAAAAGGATCGATTTTCTGACACTGGCCGAGTCGTTGGTTAACTATGGCCGCCGAGCTGGGGCGGACCAGGTAGAAGTAGCCATCGGCCGCGGCACCGAGTTTTCCGTACGCGTGCGCAAGGGTCAAATCGAGCATCTGGTAGAGGCGGGTGCCCTGAGCATGGGTGCACGCGTCATCGTGGGCCAACGCGTGGCGAGTACCTCTTCGTCTGATTTGAGCCGTGCCACGCTGGAACGACTTATTGCTGGAGCGGTGGCGCGTGCACGTCTGGTGCATGCCGATCCCTTTGCTGGACTGCCGGAGAAGGAGGAGCTGAGTGTGGACATCGCTGCCTTGCGTCTCTCTGACCCCGAGGTGGCGCGCATGCCCGCAGAGGAGAAGATTCGCTTGGCGCTCAAGACCGAGGAGCTTTGCTTGGCCGACCCACGAGTCGCCAACTCCTATGGCGCCAGTTGTGAGACGCATGTGGGTGAGTTTTTCATTGCAAACTCCCTCGGGGTCAGAGGCTGGTACGAGGCGACGAGCATCGCTCTCGGTGTCTATTTGCAGGCGGGTTCAGGAGATGACTTGGTGGAGGAAGGGTGGTACGAGAGCAGGCGCCATCTGGCCGATTTGCCGCCGCCGGAAATGGTCGCCCAGAAGGCCCTCATGCGCCTGATTCGCCTCATCGGACCGCGTAAGGTACCGACCCAGAACGTCCCCGTGGTGTTCGAGCCGGAGGTGACCGGTCAGCTCTTGGGGCTCCTCTACGCGTGCGTGAACGGCGGAGCGATCTATCAGCGCCAGTCCTTCTTGGTAGACAAGTTAGGTCAGGAGGTGGCCTCGCGCCAAGTGCGCGTGGTCGACGAAGGCCTCATTCCTGGGGCTCCTGGTACCCGACCCTTCGATGGCGAAGGCGTGCCGACGCGCACGACTGTAGTCATCGAAAATGGTCTGTTGCGAAGCTACCTCCTTGATACCTACTCGGCACGCAAGCTTGGCATGCGCTCCACTGGGAACGCCTCCGGGCCCACAAACCTTTACCTTGCCCCCGGCCCGCACTCGCCGGAGGACATCATTGCCTCGGTGGACAAGGGGCTTTTGGTGACGAGTACAATGGGGTCGGGTTTCAACCCGGTCAGCGGGGACTTTTCACGAGGGGCATTTGGCCTATGGATCGAGGGGGGAGAGGTGGTTTATCCCGTGGCCGAAGTGACCATTTCCGGCAACTTGGGGCGCATGCTGGAGGGTATTGAGATGGTGGGAAATGACCTGGAGTTGCGGCGCAGCGTCATTGGTCCTACCGTCAAAATCGGTGAGCTGACTGTGGCCGGCTCGTAGCCCCATGTACGTGGTCGCCTGGGAACCACCGGAATGTGCATTTCGCTTTTGACATTTGCGCGAAAATTCCGTATATTTGCGCCAAGTTATGCGGAGGCGAGAATCAGGAGACCCCATGGGCGCCGTAGTAGTCACTGAGCACCCGCTCATCAGGCATAAACTGGGCCTGGTCCGCATGAAGCAGACGGAACCCTGGCTCTTTCGGCAGTTAGTGAACGAAATCACCTATCTCATGCTCTACGAGGCCACGCGTAATCTGCGCACACGCCCCATCCCCATCGAGACACCCCTGGCGAGCACCACTGCTGAATGGCTGGACGATGATGTGGTGGTTGTCCCCATTCTGCGCGCGGGTCTGGGAATGCTGGATGGTTTTCTCCGGCTCATCCCCTTGGCCAAGGTAGGGTTTGTCGGCATCTATCGCGATCACGAGTCGCTTGAGCCGGTGGAATACTACTGCAAGGTGCCGGAGCTCAGGCAGAGCCAAGTGTATGTGTTGGACCCAATGCTGGCCACCGGCGGCTCGGCGGTGGCAGCCGCTTCCTCGCTGAAGGCGCGCGGCGCCACGTCCATTCGACACCTTTGTTTGCTGGCTGCGCCGGAGGGGATCAATGCCCTGCATGCCGCGCACCCGGACGTGGAGATTTACTGCGCCCACATCGACGAGCGCCTTGATGAGCAGGGATACATCGTGCCGGGGATAGGTGATTGTGGAGACCGCCTGTTCTGGACAAGGTAAGAGCAAGTTCACCGCAATTGGGTGCGCCCTTTCGGCCCTTGGCGCCAGTCATGCGCGAAAGTCTCCAGGTGGAAGCGGCCCTTCGGAGCCCAGAAGAAAGCCATTGTCGCTGACATGAAGACGCCTATGCCCACTGCGCAGGAACGAGATAGGTGTTGTTCACCTCCGCAAGTGGCACCGCACGATACCGGGAACCTCCGGGTCGCCTTTTTTCTCAATCTGGGCTTTACCCTGGTGGAACTGATCGGGGGTGTGCTGACTAATAGCTTGGCCATCCTCTCCGACGCCCTCCATGATTTGGGCGACAGCCTCTCCTTAGGGCTAACCTGGTACTTGGACAAGCTCGCCAGACGTGCTCGAACTCAGCGCTACACCTTTGGTTATCGTCGCTTCTCGCTCTTGGGGGCGGTGACTAATTCACTCCTGCTTCTGGTCGGCGCGGCAATGGTACTGTGGCGGGCAATACCGCGCTTGTTTGCCCCGCATCCGGTGCACACCGGCGGGATGTTGGCGTTGGCGGTCCTCGGCGTAGTGGTCAACGGGGCGGCCGCCTGGCGCCTGCACAAGGGTGAGCGCCTCAGCGAGCGGGTCGCCATGCTGCACCTGCTGGAAGATGTGCTCGGATGGGCCGCGGTGTTGGTCGCCAGTGTGGTGATGCACTTCACCAACGCGCTCTTCTTGGATCCCGCTCTTTCTGTGGCCATTACCCTTTTCGTAGTCTGGAGGGTGTGGATCAACCTTGCCAGGGCAGCTGGCATCTTTTTGCAATCTGTCCCGGAGGCGGTGGACCTTGAAGGCTTGGAACGGGCCGTGCGCAAGGTGCCGGGTGTCTGTTCAGTGCACGACCTGCATGTCTGGTCCATGGACGGGCAGTACAATGTCCTCACCCTTCACGCGGTAGTAGCTCCCGGCACGACCGCAGAGGAGATGCTACGCATCAAACAAGAGTGCCGGCGGGTGCTGGGCCTTCAAAATGTGCACCACAGCACCATCGAGATCGAAACGTCCGATGAGTGCTGTGGCTTACAAGGGTGTTGAGAAGAAGGTCCTCTCGTCTGGCACAGTCAGGCCGATTTCGCGGCACTGCGCGCGATGAAGGTTGGTGCGCCCGGGGGTGACTGGGGATAGGCCTTTTTGGAAAGGGAGGCAAGCATGATCACGGACTTTTGCAGGGAGGGTGCCATGGTACTCAACACAAAGAGCCTGCTGTTCGCCTGGTGTGCCTTGCTCACGGCAGGGTGCTGGGTTTTGGCCGCCTTTGCTCATGGTCAGGCACGGGGCGGCACACCTGATTACAAGAACCCCAAATTGCCTGTCGAGCGGAGAGTTGAAGACCTCCTCTCCCGCATGACAGTGGAAGAGAAGGTCGCCCAGTTGCAGTGTCTGATTCGCGAGGTGGAGGGCACTAATTTCATCACAGAAAAAGGGATTGGTAACCTGGGGTGCATTCTCCGTTCTCACGGGCCTAAGGAGGCAGCAGAAAAGCTCAATCGCATCCAAAAGTTCATGGTGGAAAAGACGCGCCTGGGCATACCGGTGATCATGCACGATGAGGCGCTGCACGGTCTGGTGGGGAACGGCGCCACTAGTTTCCCGCAGGCGATCGGCCTGGCAGCCACCTGGGACACGGCCCTGATGGAGCGGGTGGCGCGGGCCATTGCCCTGGAAACAAAAAGTCGTGGGATTCGCCAGGTGCTTTCGCCGGTGGTGAACATCGCCCGCGACGTGCGCTGGGGGCGCGTGGAAGAGACCTATGGCGAAGACCCTTACCTGACGGCGCGCATGGGCGTGGCATTCTGCAAGCCCTTTGAGGAGCTAGGTGTGATCACCACGCCCAAACACTACTCCGCCAACCTCGGCGACGGAGGACGCGACAGCCATCCGGTCCACTTCACTGAGCGCCTGATGCGGGAAGTCTACCTGCCAGGGTTCAAGGCCTGCTTTCAGGAGGCAGGTGCCACTTCGGTAATGGCCGCCTACAACTCTTACGACGGGACGCCCTGTTCGGCGCACCCGTGGCTGCTGACTGAGGTGCTGCGCAAGGAGTGGGGATTCAAAGGATTTGTGGTCTCGGACTATGGCTCTGTGGCCGGCATCTACAACATGCACCACACTGCGGCCAACGAAAAGGAGGCGGCGGCGCAGGCCATCAACGCCGGCCTCGATGTGGAGCTCCCCAACGTGTACATTTACGGCGAGCCGCTCTTGCAGGCCGTGCGGGAGGGGCTGGTCTCAGAGGAGACGCTTAACCAGGCGGTGCGACGGGTGTTGACTGCAAAGTTCCGCATTGGCTTGTTTGACAATCCTTTCGCGGATCCAAAGGAGGCGGCGCGGGTGAACGACTGCGCCGAGCATCGCGCCCTCGCTGCAGAGGCTGCCCGCAAAGCCATAGTGCTCTTACGGAACGAGGGAGGACTGCTGCCACTGAAAAAGGAGACAAGGGCAGTGGCGCTGATCGGGGCTCTTGCCGACGAGGTCAAGCTTGGCGGCTATAGCGGTTGGGGGACAAAGACCGTTTCGGTGCTGGAGGCTATGAAAAAGGCAAGGCCAGGCGTGAAGGTGCTTTATGCCAAAGGGTGTGAGATCACTCCGGCGATGTTGCCCGTCATCCCCACCCAGTACCTTATTCCCACCGGTGGAAAGCCTGGTGAACATGGGCTGCGCGCCGAGTATTTTGCCAACAAGGACCTGGCAGGCGAGCCAGCCCTGGTACGCATCGATCCGGTGATCCATTTCGACTGGGCCGGCGACGGTCCTGATCCTTCGCTGCCCACCGACTGCTTTTCCGCGCGGTGGTCGGGTAAGTTGGTCTCGCCTGTTAGTGGCCGGGTCCAATTAGGCATCACCACCGACGACGGCGTGCGGCTGTACTTCGATGGTAAGCTGCTGGTGGACATGTGGGTCGACCGCAGCGCCACCACCGATGTGGTCACCGTCACCTTGGAAAAGGGGCGTGAGTATGACCTGGTGATCGAGTACTACGAGAATCTTGGGTACGCCTTTGCCAGCCTGGGCTGGGACCTGCAGCCGCAGGAGCACAAGCTCAGAGACGAGGCAGTTGCGGCGGCCAAGGAGGCGGACGTGGCAATCGTGGTGGTGGGCATCATTGAGGGAGAAGGGCGCGACCGGGCGAACTTGGACCTGCCTGCGGAAGAGGAGGAGCTGATCAAAGCAGTGGCCGCCACAGGAACGCCCACGGTGGTGGTGCTGCAAACGGGGAGTGCGGTGACCATGCGCACCTGGCTGGACCAGGTGCCGGCGGTGCTCCAGGCCTGGTACGGCGGCGAGGAGGCAGGTACTGCCGTGGCTGAGGTGCTGTGGGGCGACTACAATCCCGGGGGTAGACTCCCGATCACTTTTCCCCTTTCGGTGGCACAATTGCCTTTGTACTATAACCCCAAACCCACGGGCCGTGGTTGGGACTATGTGGACCTGAGCGGAAAGCCCCTCTTTCCTTTCGGCCATGGTTTGAGTTACACCACCTTTGCCTACCGGAATCTGCGCATTGAACCGCAGACCATACCACCTACGGGCACGGCCACAGTGAGCGTGGAGGTGGAAAACGTGGGCCCGCGGGCAGGGGACGAGGTGGTGCAGCTCTACATCCACGACGTTGTGGCGAGCGTCGCGCGGCCGGTGAAAGAACTTAAGGGCTTCCGGCGTATCCATCTCAAGCCAGGCGAGAAGACCACAGTCACGTTCCGCCTGGGGCGTGAAGAGCTGTCGATGCTGGACCGTGACCTCCGGGTTGTGGTGGAGCCCGGAACCTTTGAGATAATGGTGGGCAGCTCTTCCGAGGACATCCGGCTCCGTTCGCAGTTGGAGGTCGTGAAGGAGTAAGCAAGACGGCAGGTGCGGTGCACCTCAGCCCTGCGCCGGGCCGCGCGCCAAATTGAATGTGCACGGCTGCACCGAGTGCCTTCGTATCAGCCCCGGGGGGACAAGGGCCGTACTCTATCTGACGATGGCCTCGCCTCACACGCCTCGTCGGGCTGCCGACAGACTCCCGCCTCGAGTATCCGCATGGGCGTGCGCGGCGGGCGAGGGCCGTGTCTGACGATTGACGCGTATTTGCAACAGGAAGGAGCGCTGAAATGAGTTACCGTTTGCCTGACATTCGGTTTCAGAAGAAAGCTGTAGATCCTGAGGTCATGTTGGCCAATTTGCGAAAAGACCTCGAGATTAAGCCGTCAGTCGGCATCTGGTATTTCGCGCCCGGAGGTGGTCGCTTCCACGAGCGCTTTGTGCCGGAAGCATCGATTCCGGAGCGGATCGAGATGGCGGCTGAGATGGCCAAGTTAGGGGTCAAGGGTATCGAGGCGCATTATCCGGCAGAGGTGAACGAGGAAAACGCGCACCTTTACCAAAAGCTGGCCAAAGACACAGGGATTCGCCTGGTAGGGGTGCCGTTCTCCCACTTTTATGACAAGATGTTTGAGTTCGGCAGCATGTCCAATCCTGACCCTGAGGTACGCAGGCGGGCCAAGGAGATTGCCGTCGGCGGTTTGAAGCTGGTCAAGGAGTTGGGCGCTGACTTGGCCATCTCCTGGCCGGGCATGGACGGCTACCGCTACCTCCACGGGATGCCCTTCATGCGCATGTGGGACTTGTTCGAAAGCACGCTTGCGGAGGCTATGGATGAGGTGCCTGGGGTGCGCGTGGCCATTGAGCCGAAAGGCTACGAGCCGGCGCCTAACAACATTTATCGCACTACTGCCGAGGGCATCTTGGCCGCACAGCGCATTGAAAAGAAGCTCCGCCATCCGGAGAACCGGCGACTCTTGGAGCAGGGCCACGCACTTGTGGGGCTCAATCCGGAGGTGGGGCATGTCAAGATGAGCTTTGAGATCCTGCCGGCGGCGTTTTCCCTGGTGGCAATGGAAGGGCGGCTTGCCCACACCCACTGGAACAGCCAGCCCGACGGCAATTACGACCAGGACAACAACATCGGCGTGGTGAACCCGCACGAGGCCGAGGCGCTCCTGTATGCCTTGTGGGCCATCGGCTACAATGGGTACTTTGGCATCGACATTAACCCGGAGAATATGCCGGTGCACAAGGCCGTGGAGCTCAACATCAAGGCGTTGGACAAGCTCAAAGAGCGCGTGGCACGGCTGCCACACGAGCGCATCATGGAGTGCCACTTGCACCCCGCCAAGCATCGCGGGGAATTGGAGGAGATCCTGATTGCCAACTGGTAGCTTGGTGGCGGCGCTGGCTGCCGGCGCGGATTACTGGTGAGGCCAGTGCTCCTTTAGGCCTCTGGGCGCAGTGGTCGTTACCCTTTGAGGGCGAGCGCAATATCCCGGGCCCAGGCGGCAATGGCCTCCCAGTCGCGAAAGTCCCCGCGCGGGCTTTTCAGAAGGCGGACGATGGCTCGTTCAAACCAGTTGAGTTTGGTTACATCCAGGGCCCCGTGGAACACGGCTATGCCACGGGGCCTCACTCTTTGCAGGGTCGACTCAAGAGCCTTCGGTATGCGCCAGCCGTGCAAGAGTTCCACTGGGTCACCACTGCCCAAAGGGCCGCTGGAGAAGCACCACACGGGTATGTGCGAGAGCTCTTCAGCGTGGGCGCGGACGAAGGAAACCACCTCTTTGCGCCATTGTCCCGCGTAGACGGCGCTGCCCACGATTGCTGCGCCGTAGGGGCGGAGGTCTTTAACTCCATCGGCCCGGAGCACTGCCACCTGCAGGCCTTCCTCCGCCAGCACGCCGGCTATCCTTTGGGCGATTGCGGCAGTTGCTCCGTACTTGCTTCCGTAGACAATCAGCACTTTCATTGCTCTTCCCTTTCCTAAGGGTTGGGGAACGCTCTGGCCCTCCACCTTTAGCGTGCCCGTCAATGCCTCACGGTGCCACCCTGCACTTCGTACACCCTCCCTTTCCAGCCGATGCCCCCTCTCAGGGAGCGCCACACCGAATCGGCCATCATCAGCGTGGCCAGGAAAACAGTTACAGGGTAGAGGATGGCGACTCTTCGGGGAAGGCGGAAGTGAGTGGCGATGGCGTACCAGAGGGCCCCGTTTATGAGTGCGTGGAAGAGGTGGGGAAGCACCGCAGAGGATTCTCTTTCCCCCTGCCACCACAACTGCAAGAGGACCACAACAGGTCTTAGGAACAGCAGTGCGAAGCACCCCACCATAGCGAGGCTAAGCCAGAGGCGATAGCGGAGTGCGGGGAAGGCGCTTTTGGCCAAACCGTGCCACGATTCACGGAATCCCTGATAAAAGTGGACGTCCACGAGGTCGGAGCCGTTGGTGAACACTATGCGTCCGCCTTCTTGGCGCACGCGGCGAGCCAACATGACGTCTTCAGCCACCTCGTTGCGCACGGCGCGGTGTCCGCCCAGGCGTTCATAAGCCTGCCGCCGGAAAAGCATAAAGGGGCCTACGCCTATTGCCAAAGAGGTCAGCCGGAGGCGCTCCCCCAGCGCCAATGGAAGGAGCGCCACCAGCCCAAAGGGGATGATAGGCAGGAGGAGCTCCTCGCCAAATGTATGCATGACCGTGCGGGGGATCATTGTCAACAGGTCAGCGCCGCTTTCCAGTGCGGTCTGGACGCTCCACCTCAACCCCCCGGGCCGATGCTCAGTGTCGGCATCGATGAACAGCAACCACTCCCCACGTGCCTGGGCTGCTAGCTGGTGGCAGGCAAAGTTCTTCCCGGTCCACCCTTGCGGAAGAGTTTGCCCACGGATAAGTCTGACCCGCTGATCTCGGGCCGCGATTGCCTGAACAATGGCCTCAGTACCATCGGTGGAACCATCGTCCAACACCAAAACCTCGAATGTGGGATAATCCTGGGCGAGAACGGATTCCAGACACCGTGCAATGTTCCGCGCCTCATTCCTGGCTGGAATCAGCACGGAAAGGAAGGGAAGACTGTCCTGGGTGCAGGAAGGCACCGCGCGGGACAACGCCCAGAGATTCGCAACTAGATTGATGACCACCAGCCCAATAGCGATGCTGGCAACCGTATGATAGTCAGGGAGGCCCATTGCGCTTGTGACCGGCAGTTTCAGGGGCCAGTTTTCTTTGCATGACCACCAGCACTCTGCTTGTGTCCTGCAAAGCGAAAGGCGTCGATGCGCTCTCTGCAAATGGAGTAGACTTCCATGCGGTTGGCGCGCGCGGGCAGATACAATGGGCGCCGCAAAGGCTGGCGAGGGAGCAGACGTACCCCGTGTTCGTCGTAGGCGCATCCGGCGAACTGGGGCCAGAGCGCGTAGTTCCCTTTGTCGCGGGCCTTACCCTCAGAAAGCTGCACCAGCACGCCTTGCTCAAACAGGGTGTACACTCGGTTGCGTCGTGCGCGGGCTAGGTACGCAAAAAGCGGGGGGAGTAGTAGTACCACAAGAGTCTGCATGGTGCCGCTCAGCTTCTTGAGCCAAGGGACGAAGTGGCCGCCGTAAGCGATGAACATAAGGGCCAGCGCGACCACGACCCCGGCGACCACGGTCGCCACCTTGCGCCCCGCTGCGGGCTGGTAGAGCCACGAGGTGAGCGAGCGGCCGAGATCACGCCCATCATATGAGCGCGTCGACGGAACCAACATGATTTGACCTCCAGCTGAACGAGGACTGGCGCTGAGGGGAAGGGCGTGCTGCCTTCCGCCTGCTTGACAAAGTACATATTTCCGGGGAGAAAATCAAGGCCAAAGGGCCACGGCGGGCGGGACGTCGGCCCGGAACTCGTGCGGTCTTATGAGCGGTCGCGTTTGGCCCACCCTCGCGAAGGGCCTCCCGGGCAGTTCGACGTCGCCGCCGCTCACTTGGTTAGACACCGGCCCTATGGCCGGCAAGGAGGGTGCACAAGGGAGGGAAGGCGCTCTGCGACATTCTGCTTGCTTTTCTCCGACCCTTTTCGTAGAATTTGTTGATTAGAGCCACAGGCGAGGAGGGACCATGAGCTGGAGGTTGGCACTTGTCCTCCTGACAGCGGGACTGAGCGGAAACAGGGTACCCCACATGCGAGCAGACTATCCCATCAAACCGGTGCCATTCACAAGAGTGCAGGTCAGGGGCGGCTTCTGGGGATCGCGCTTGGATATCAACCGCACAGTGACGATCCCGCTGGCCTTTCGGCACTGCGAGCAGACCGGTCGCATCGACAATTTTGTCAAGGCGGCGGGGAAGATGCCCGGGCCGTTTCGCGGCATCCACTTCGATGACTCCGACGTGTACAAGGTCATTGAGGGTGCTTCCTACTCCCTCGCCGTGCAGCCGGATGAGAAGCTGGAACAATACCTGGATGAGCTTATCGCCAAAATTGCCGCTGCCCAGGAGCCGGACGGTTACCTTTACACCGCGCGCACTATCGACCCGGATAATCCGCCTGAGGCGGCGGGTCCGGCGCGATGGGTCAACCTCAAGGACAGCCACGAGCTCTACAACGTGGGGCACCTCTACGAGGCGGCTGTGGCGCATTTTCAGGCCACAGGCAAGCGCACGCTTCTGGACGTGGCGATCAAGAATGCCGAGCTGCTGGTCAAAACCTTCGGCCCTCACGGCCGGCACGAAGTGCCGGGACATCAGGAGGTGGAAATTGGCCTTGCAAAACTCTATCGGGTGACTGGCGAGCCCAGGTACTTGGAGCTGGCCAAGTTTTTTCTCGAACAGCGGGGAAAGCCAGAGGGACACACGCTCTACGGGAAGTATTATCAGGACCACCTCCCTGTGCTTGAGCAGCATGAGGCGGTCGGACACGCCGTGCGGGCCCAGTACATGTACGCGGGGATGGCTGATGTAGCCGCGCTCACCGGCGATAACGCTTACCTGGAACCGTTAGACCTTGTTTGGCAAAACGTCGTGGCCAAGAAGCTGGCGATTACCGGTGGCGTAGGCGCACGCCACGGGGGCGAAAGTTTCGGCGACGATTACGAGCTTCCTAACAAAGAAGCCTACAACGAGACCTGCGCCGCCATCGCCAATGCCCTGTGGAATTACCGGATGTTCCTGCTCCATGGCGACGCCAGGTACCTTGATGTGGTGGAGCGCGTGCTCTACAACGGTTTTTTGGCGGGCATTTCGCTTGCCGGTGACCGCTTTTTTTATCCGAACCCGCTCGCCTCTGAAGGAGGCTATCGCCGCAGCGCCTGGTTCGCTTGCGCCTGTTGCCCCAGCAACGTGACCCGCTTCCTGCCGTCTATTCCCGGTTTTGTCTATGCCACGCGCGGACGCTCGGTATATGTGAATCTCTTCTTGCCTAGTGTGGCGCGCTTTGAGGTCGGCCAGGATACGGTGGCCATTGAGCAGATCACTGCCTATCCATGGGACGGTGACGTGGCCTTAAAGGTGCATGTGCCTCATGCCATGGGCTTTGCTCTCCACGTGCGGGTACCGGGCTGGGCGCGCGGTAAGCCTGTGCCCAGCGACCTATACTCTTACCTCGATGAGACACCTTCGGCACTGCGCATCAACGTGAATGGGCATCCCTGGCCGTTCCAGATGCAAGGAGGCTTTGCCGTGATAGACCGCACCTGGGCCCAGGGCGACTCGGTGGAGTTCAAGATAGCCATGCCCGTGCGGCGGGTGGTGGCGCACCCACGGGTATTGCATGATGCTGGCCTGGTAGCCCTTGAGCGCGGGCCAGTGGTGTACTGCTTCGAAGAGGTGGACAACAACGCGGACGTCTTTTCGCTGGTGCTGCCAGATAGCGCAACGCTCGAGAGTTACTACCGCCCGGAGTTGCTTGGCGGCGTTGTGGTGGTGCTGGCTCAGGGGCTGAGGAAGACTCCAGATGGTGTGGAGCAGCACGCCCTCACGGGTGTGCCCTACTACGCCTGGGCCAACCGCGAGGATGGCACCATGTCGGTCTGGCTGCGCAGGGACTGACCCGGCGCGTGGCGGAGCTCCCGAAACGGTTTCAGCCCTTGGTCTTCGCAGACCTCGCTGGAGGGTACAAGGCAGAGGCGAACAATAGCATTGATCGGAATCCCACACAGGCACGTGGCAAGCCTTCTGGCTCTTGCTCTGGCTCACGGGATCTCTCCTGGCGCGGGGTCCTGCCAGATTGTGGTCCGGGGTCAGGTCCTCGATGCAAACTCGCGGCGCGCAGTTCCCTACGTCAGCGTGATGCTCGCGGATAGGCCGGTTGGAGTGAGTGCCGATGCTGCGGGCAGATTTGTGCTCACTGTGCCGGATTCGGCCGCTGTAGTGCTATTCCGCCACATCAACTACGAAGAGCAGGCGTTGGCGGCGGGTGCTTTGCTGCGGAGGCCGCAGGTCTTCTTGCAGCCACGGGTTATTCCCCTGCCCGCGGTGCTGGTTGAGGCGCCAAGGGAACGACTGGCGGCCAGCTCCGATTTGCCATTGAGCGCCAGCCACATCCAGCGCCAGCACTTCGACCTGCGCGGCTTTGTGGACGCGGGTGACCTGCTGCAGGTTGCGCCCAGCGTGCAGGTTAACGAAGTGCTGAGCGGACGAAAGACCATCTCCATTCGCGGCGGCAACGCTGACGATGTGGCGGTGCTCTTTCACGGCATCAGATTGAACAGCGCATTCGACAACATCTTCGATCTCTCGCTGGTCGACCTGGCTGACGTGGAGCAAGTGGAGCTCATCCGGGGCAGCAACGCCGTGTTGCACGGGGGAGGTGCCTTCTCCGGCGTCATCAACCTTGTGCCACGACTCGAAGAGGCCCACACCGTGCGCTTCTTCCAACGGGTGGGAACCTATGACGCCGGTACGTGGGGATTGTCCGCCTATGGTCAGGGCGATAAGGGGCAAGTGGCGGGTATGTACCGCCAGTCAGGTGCCACAAGGTACGTGGAGGGTCGCTTTGCTCCGCATGAACGGCTCGAGAATCGTGCGCGTAGTTTCACCCTCCACGGAAAGTACGCCTTCGGCGCATCACCTAACACGGTGGAGCGCAACGAGCTCTCTGCCTTGTACCTGCACGGGCAGACTGAATACGACAATCTGCGCCTCGAAGAGGCTTTTGCCCAGAGCAATGAATTGCTGGCCGGACATTATGGCGGAGCGCTCGGGGCCCTTCAAGGCCTTGACCTGACCCTTGCCCACCACAGGATGCGTCAGCACCAGGAGCTGCGTGAGGTTGCTTCCTGGCTCGTCAGAGGGGTGAACGATCGAACCCTCTACCTTGAGCTACAAAAGGCGGTCCGACTCCCGAGTGGCGAAGGTCTTGTCGCCTACCAGCGCACCCAGGACTGGTTGGATTTTGTGGACAGGCGTGAGCCGGCGAGCATGGAAGAGGCTGCCATGGTGCGAACACACCACGCCGCAGTGGGACTAACTCGCTTTCGCCTGCCCAGCGGTTCTGCGCGCCTCGGGGCGGTGGAGTTGGACTTTGCTCTGCGCCACGATCGTGTTACGGACCGATGGCGCAAAGCGAAGGTGGGCGAAGCATTGGCCCTCGGTACCGATGCCCGCACCACTTTGCGGTGTGGGATGCGTTTCACAGGAGCGCACGGCCAGTTCCTTTACGACGTGTTCATGAACGTCGGCAGTAACATGCGATTCCCTTCGCTTGCCCAGCTCATAAGTGCCAGGCGCCTGGAGGGGAGTAACCAACGGTTACTCCCCGAGTACAACCGCAGCGTGGAGCTCGCAGGGAAGGTAGCACGAGAGCTGGGTCCAGGCTTGGTGGTGCATGGGTGGGAGGTGGAGGCCGGATTCTTCCAGAGCGACTATGCGCACAAGCTTCGAGAATACGTTTCTGTTGGCATCCCTTTAAGCTTGTACGACACGGTCCCCAGCGCCCGCATAGCGGGCTTTGAAGGGAGGGCGGCCGCTTTCTTATTGCGTAAGAAGCTCACCGTCGAAGGTTGTGCAAGCAGATTCTTTGTTAATGAGCATGCGGCCTTTCCGTTTCATGCCGAGGCCATGGGCCACGTGGCAATGGAGCTACAACATGCGGGGTATGCGCTGCGGGTGGTGTGGTTTGCGGAGGGGGCCTCAGAGGGGTGGGTGCGCGACGGAACCGGCGGACTGGCGCAAGTATTGCTCGAGGGACGCAGCGACATGGACCTGCATGTTCAGAAGACCTGGCAGGTGTGGCGCGTGCGCTTGGCGGCCTCACTCAGTGTGCGCAACATGCGGAATGAGCGCACGGTCCTCTACGGCCTAGCGCTCCGCGACCGACGGTATTACCTGACTGGAGCTGTGGAGTACTGAGATGACAGGAAGGGCGCGCGCCCAGCGCCAACGCGTCCTTTCGGACCTGTCACGGACCGTGGGCAGGCTCGCGAGGGTGCACCCATGGCGAGGGGTTTTATGGGCCTGTGTCGGCCTGTGCATGCTGCGGTGCACGCATAACCCTTTCAGCGAGGACAACATTCGGCTGGAGGGCGGCGAAGTGCGAGGCACAGTGAGCTTGGACAGAGGTGCTTCGCCCGAAGGTGTGTACGTCTGGCTGGAGAAATTTGACGTCGCTACGTTGACAGACGCGCGAGGAGAATTCCGGCTTCCGCTTGGGACAGTGGCGGCACATGCCGGCGCAGGGATCACCGGTAGCTTCCGGCTTTTTTTCTATGTTGGCAATTATGGGGTGAAGACTGCGGAGCTGGTGCTGCGCCAAGGGGAGCTTGTGCCGGGCCATGGCGATGTGGGGCCCGGAGGGGACCTCCGAACTCCAGTCTTGCTGAGCAGATTGTTGGAAGTGACCACCCAGGTGGCGCCAGACACCTTCCCGCCGCGGGCAAGTGGCGATGTGAGCTCTGGGACTTTTGCGGGTGCCTACATCGACGTCACCGTGACCCTATGTGCTGATGTGGATAGCCTTCCGGTGGTGATTCCGAGCTCCAGTGGTGGGCCGGCAGCTCTGCTCATGGTGCGGGCCTTGGACCCCGGTGCTACCCTGCAGACGCTTCCCCGGGAAAGCGAAGCAGCCCTGTCGCGGCCCCTTGTGGCCGATACCGTCACCGCGCTCGGCCGGACCTGGAGCAGCCGCTTCTATCTGGCCATGGGCGCATTGCCCAGAGGCACCTATGAAGTGGTTCCCTTCGTCATAGTCCCTCAGAGGGAGCTGCCAGGGGCGCTGCTCCGGAATCTGGGGGTTTCTGAAACCCCAGGCTTGGCCTACTTGCGCATGCCGTTCAAGCGCAAGGGCGGTGTGCTCACCGTGCTAAGGTAAAGTTGACGAGTCCTGACTACTCATGCAACAGAGGAGACGCGGCTACCATGTACGCTCGAAGGTTGGGAGTTTGGGGCGTGATCTTTGGGTGGGTGGGATTGACAGGAATTGTGAGCGGCAGTGAAATTGCCTTCGACCGCTACCATTCCTACGATGAACTCACGGCCGCCCTCAAGAAGCTTGCGGCGGAGCACAAGGACCTTCTGCGCCTGGAAAGCATTGGGCGGAGCCGCCAGGGCCGCGAATTGTGGGCCGCACGCATTGCTGGACCCAAAGGCACTGACCCAGATCGCCGGCCGGCAGTGCTTATCGTGGCCAACCTGGAGGGCAGTCACTTCATAGGTACGGAGATGACCCTCTATACGGTGCACTATTTGGCCGGGAACTATCGAGCCAATGACACGCTCCGGGCCCTGTTGGATAGCCGCACGTTTTATCTGCTGCCGTGCCTGAACCCAGACGGCATGCAGGCGCTCTTCGCTGGGCCGGTTTGGGCGCGGACGACCAACGCCACGCCCTGGGACGACGACTTTGACGACGTGGCCGATGAGGATGGCCCCGAGGACCTCAACGGCGATGGTATGATCACCTTGATGCGGGTTAGAGCTCCGGACGGTGACTATCTTCCAGACCCCAAGGCCCCGCGCCTGCTCAAGTTAGCTGAGCGGGCCAAGGGGGAAAGGGGTATGTACAAGTGTTACCCTGAAGGTCTGGACAACGATGCCGACGAGGAGTACAACGAAGATGGCCCAGGCGGCGTGAACTTGAACATGAACTTTCCCCATGCCTACGCCGAGCACGCGCCAGGTGCCGGTATGCACGCCGTGAGCGAAGCGGAGAGTCGCGCGCTCGTGGAATTCGTCCTCGCGCACCGCAACATCGCCGTCATCTTGACCTATGGGCCCTACGACAATCTGTTGACGCCGCCCCAGGAGCGGGCCGGAGGCGAGCGCGAGCAAGAACCAGAGATATCACAGTTTGCCGCCGGCCGGCGGGGCTTTGAGTTCCCATCTGGGGTGAACCGGGAACAAATGCGTCGCATGTTCGAGCGAAAAGCCCCCACTGCCGTGCTCAGTCAGGATGTGCCGTTCTTTCAGGAAGTGAGCAGGCGCTACAAGGAGTTCGTAGGGATTGAGGAGGATCGGGCAAAGGACAAGCCCAAGCCGCGTGGGGCCTTCTACGAATGGGGCTATTTTCAATACGGCGTGCCCTCCTTCGCGGCGAAGGTGTGGACCTTGCCGGAGCTACGCGAGGAACGGACAACCGGCCCCCGAGAGGCAGGTAGCGACACCACACGCCGCCCAGGCCGGGGACCCGAAGAAAGGCGCCCAGGGCAGGGGCCTCCGCGCGGTCGCGACCGGAGCACCGAGGAGAGCGATGACGTCCTATGGCTCAAGTGGCTGGACAAAGAACAGCAGGGTAAGGGGTTTGTGCCCTGGACCAGTTTCAGGCACCCCACTCTGGGCGAGGTCGAGATAGGCGGATTTGAACCTCTGCTCAAGGTCAATCCTCCGGCTGCCCGGATCGCCGAGTTTGGGCAAAAGCATGCCCGGTTCGCCGCCTACCTTGCGGGTCTGTGCCCAGAAATCACCATCGCCAAAACGGAAGTGAAAGGACACGGCGGGGGCGTGTTTGCCATCAAGGTGGAAGTGGAGAACAAGGGCTTCTTCCCCACCGCGCTCACCCAGGGGGTGAGGTGCCAAGGTGTGAGACCAACCTTGATCAGACTGCTTCTGGACAAGGGCGAGCTCCTGACTGGCAGTTCCTTGCACCGCCTCCCATCGCTTGAAGGTTCTGGAAAGCGCCAGCGCTACGAGTGGCTGGTCAAGGCAGCCCCTGGCAGCAAGGCAAGAGTCCAGGTGGTGTCGGAAAAGGCCGGTCAGACGGAACAGGAAATAACCTTGCGTTAACCCAGAAGGCCATGCGCCCGGGAGGACACGACCATGAACTGCGTCAATAGAGTTGTTTGGCTCATCGTGGGCACTCTTGTTTGCTGGGGTGTGGCTGCGGAATCCGCGCAGGCGCAGGCAAAGCCCCATAGGGTCAATCTGGCCTTCGATCGTTACTACAACTATGAGGAGCTGACCGAGGCGCTGCGCACGCTGCAAAAGGCCTATCCCAAGTTCCTCACACTGCGCTCGGTGGGCAAGAGCTACCAAGGCCGCGACATTTGGGTGATGATCATCAACAACCCCGACACTGGCCCGGAAATGTCAAAGGCGGCCATGTACATCGATGGCAACATCCACGGCAATGAACTCCAAGGGGGCGAGGTCTGCCTTTATACCATTTGGTTCTTGATGGAGAACTACGGGGAGATCGCTAAGGTTACCGAATTGGTCGACCGGCGTGTCTTCTACATACTGCCCACGGTCAACCCAGATGGGCGGGCGTGGTGGTTCGACCAGCCCAACACGTCCAGCTCCTCGCGCAGCGGTCTGAAGCCCACCGACAACGACAACGACGGCCTCTATGACGAGGATGGTTACGACGACCTCGACGGTGACGGCGAGATCTTGCAAATGCGCAAGAAGGTGCCGTACGGCGACTACCGGGTGAGCTCCCAGGACCCGCGCCTCATGGAGCGCGTGGAGCCCGGAGAATCGGGTGACTACATCATGCTCGGCCTGGAAGGGATCGACAATGATGGTGATGGGCGCATCAACGAAGATGGCCCGGGTGGCTATGACCCCAATCGCAACTGGCCCACGGATTGGCAGCCCAACTACATCCAGAGTGGAGCTGGCGACTATCCGCTCTCGCTACCAGAAAGCCGGGCGGTAGCGGACTTTGTACTTTCCCATCCCAATATTGCCGGCGTCCAGGCTTATCACAACTCGGGCGGCATGATTCTGCGCGGGCCTGGGGCAGAAGAACGCGGCGAGTTCCCCGCTGGCGATCTCCGTGCCTACGACCTCATCGGAAGGAAGGGAGAGAGCATCCTTCCCTACTATCGCTACTTGACCATCTGGAAAGACCTGTACACCGTCCACGGTGGCTTTGTGAACTGGACGTACGAAGGACTGGGGATCTTCTCCTTCACGAACGAACTCTTCAGCACGCGGCAATACTCTCCCCAGGACCAGGAGGCGGAAGTCGAGGCCGGCCCACGCCGGGGCAGCTTAGAGGGGCAGAAACGGCGCCTTGAGTTCAATGACTTGATTGAACTAGGACAGATGTTCGTACCATGGCATCCGTACCAACATCCCACCTACGGTGAAATCGAAATCGGAGGGTGGCGCAAGTGGAGCAGCCGTGTAAACCCGACATTCATGCTCGAAGAGCTCTGTCACCGCAACTGCGCCTTCACCCTCTACCACGCAGAGCAGATGCCGCTTGTGGAGATTCGCGAGGTGGAGAAATGGGCTCTGGGGGAGGGCCTCTACAGGGTGCGCGCGACCCTGGCCAACAAGCGGGCCATCCCCACGATCTCGCAGCAGGCGGCACGCCACAAATTGCAGAGGCCCGACTGGGTGACCATAACCGGTAAAGACCTCCGGGTCATCTCTGCTGGCTTTGTCCGCGATCGCTACCTGGGCCCGATAGAGGCAGTGGAACGCCATCCGGAGAAGGTGCGGTTGACCACCGGCATCGACGGCAACGACGAGGTGCAGATCGAGTGGGTCGTGAGAGGAAGTGGCAAGGTGCGCATCCGGTTCGAGGGCGTGAAGGCGGGGGTGGTGGAACAAGAGGTCACGCTCTAACTTTGGCTCGCACCGCCTAAACTCTGTCCTTGTCCGACTGATGGATTTTTTCTATATTGCACCATCGGGGAGACCTCTCGTGGCAGGGAGCATTCATGCCTGAACTGGTTGACATCATACTGTGCACGTTCAATCGCGCCCATCTCATTATGCGTGCGATTTCCTCGGTACAGGCGCAGTCCTATTCGCATTGGCGCCTATTGGTGGTGGACGACGGGAGCACCGATACCACCGCAAGCCTGATAAAAGAGCTGCAAGCGCAGGACAGCCGCGTTGAATATCTTTGGCTCCCGCACGGCGGCCTTGCTCGGGCGCGAAATGCCGGCATCGCTCATTCAAGCGCACCGTTCATCACGTTCATCGACGCTGACGATGAGTACACGCCCGAACATGTGGCGGTGCGAGTGGTTTACTTCGGAGAGCACCCCGAGATAGATCTCGTGCATGGCGGGGTAGAGTTGGTTGGCGACGAGCAGGACCACTATGTGGTGGATGCGCGCGATCCGACGCGACTTATTCATTTGCGCGACTGCTGCATCGGTGCCACGCTTTTCGGCAGGCGCGCGGTGTTCGAGAAGCTGGGCGGATTTCGGCTCCTGCCCTATTCGTCCGAGTCTGATTTCCTAGCGCGGGCCCAGCGTCAGTTCCGCGTGCAGAAGGTGGAGTGGCCTACGTACCGCTATCACCTTGAGCCTGACGATCGCACCTGCAAGCGTATCCGCCATGCCAAGACAGCGGAACAATACGAAGAGAAAGGCGAGGTGTAGGCCATGCTGTGCATTACCCGCAAGGCAACGTTCAGCGCCGCACATCGGCTGCACAACCCTGAGCTCAGCGACGAGGAGAACGTGCGCCTCTACGGTCTGTGCAATAATCCGTTGGGGCACGGTCACAACTACACCGTTGAGGTTACGGTATGTGGCGAGCCGGACCCGCGCGATGGCATGGTCATCGACCTTGGCGAGTTGGGTGCGATCGTGGACCGGGAGCTGATTCAGAAGGTGGATCACAAGTTCCTCAACTACCAGGTGGACTTTCTCCAGGGTGTCATCCCCACGGCGGAGAATCTTGCTCGCCGCTTCTGGGAGGTGCTGCGTGACAAGATCCCCCGCGGGCACCTCTACGAGGTGCGGGTCCACGAGTCTGAACATAACTGCGCGTTCTACAGGGGAGGAGAAGTGGATGGCTGAACGGATACGCGAGCTTGTGGAACAGTTGCTGCGCGCGGTTGGGGAAGATCCCTCCCGGCAAGGACTGAAGAAGACGCCTGAGCGGGTGGAAAGGGCCTTGGCCTTTCTCACCCAGGGCTACCAGCAGGACCCCGAGGAGATTCTTCAGAAGGCGGTGTTTGATGAGCAGTACGATGAGATGGTGATCGTCAAAGATATCGAATTGTTCAGCCTGTGTGAGCATCATCTGCTCCCGTTCTTCGGTCGCTGCCATGTGGGGTACCTGCCGAAGGGGAAGATCGTGGGGGTGAGCAAGATTCCGCGCGTGGTGGACGTGTATGCGCGACGGTTGCAGCTTCAGGAACGGCTCACCACCCAGATAGCCGATGCGCTGTGGCGCCATTTGCAACCCTATGGCGTCGCGGTGGTCATCGAGGCCCGGCACCTGTGCATGATGATGCGGGGGGTGGAGAAGCAGAATTCGGTGATGACCACCAGCGCTATGCGGGGCGTGTTCCAAAGCGAGCGCGCCACGCGCATGGAGTTCATGGAGCTGATTAGGTGCCATGGAGGATGAGCGGTGGCAGAATCGGCCTTAACCATCGGCAAACCCATCGCCTGGGTCACAGGTGCCGGTCGGGGTATCGGGAGAGCCATAGCCGAGGCCCTGGCTCGAAAAGGGCTGCGGGTGGTGGTTTCCGCGCGGAGCCCAGCCCAGATTCAGGCAGTGGCCGCGCAAATCCAGGCGAGCGGCGGAGAGGCCCTCCCCATTGCAGCCGATGTGACCAAGGAAGACGAGCTGAAGCAGCTTGTGAGCCAGGTCCGCGAGCGGTGGGGGCCCATTGACATCCTGGTCAATAATGCGGGTGTGTGGCGCTTTACTGAAGTACAAGACGTTTCGGTGGAGGAGTGGCAGGAACAGCTCGCTGTCAATCTGACCGGCGCATTCTTGTGCACCAAGGCAGTGCTCGAGGATATGCTCCGCCGGAGCAGTGGCCACATCGTCAACATCATCTCTGTGGCGGGGCGCAGGCCCTATGCGCGCTGCGCCGCCTATTGCGCCGCGAAATACGGCCTTGCCGGTTTCACCGAGGTGCTGCGGATGGAAGTGCGGAAGAAGGGCATTCGGGTGACGGCCATCTTCCCCGGTGCGACGGACACGCCGGGGTGGGAGGCTGACAGCGCTCGCCGCGCCTTGATGATGCGGCCGGAGAGCGTGGCCGAGGCCGTAGTGGCCGCGTGCCTTGCTCCACCGGATGTGATGCCGGAGGAGATCGTATTGCGCCCTGTGGGCGGAGACATCTGAGCTTGTCGTACGGCAGGGAAAGGAACGGCGTGGAGCAGGTAGATTCCTGGAAGGGATACCGCGGTAAAGCGCGCGCCACGTTGCAACAGATGAAGGTGCGGGTGTGGAGCGATGTGGTGCTCCACTCGCGCAAGGGGGACTTTAAGGGCATCATCCTCCCGCGCAGCGAGAACGCCGACGATGAACATATTGTCCTCAAGCTGCACAGCGGCTACAATCTGGGCATCCATGTGGACAATGTGCTCAGTATCGAGGAGGTGGGGTACAAGGAGGCGCACTATCGCATTCCCGAGCGGGAGTTTCCGCATGATGACCGCAAGCCGGACGTGACCCTTCTGGGCACCGGCGGCACCATTGCCAGCCGCTTGGACTACCGCACCGGCGCGGTCATTCCGGCCTTCACCCCAGGGGAACTATATGGAGCGGTCCCTGAGCTTGCGGATATCTGCAACCTGAAGACTACCAAACTCTTCGGTGTGTTCAGCGAAAACATCGAGCCCCAACACTGGATTACTATCGCCAACGTCATCGGCGAGGAGATTCGCAACGGGGTGGACGGCATCGTCATTGGCCATGGAACGGACGTGATGCATTACACCGCGGCGGCCCTCACCTTCATGGTGCAGAGGCCACCGGTGCCAATCGTCATGGTGGGGTCGCAGCGTTCGAGCGACCGCCCGTCAAGCGATGCGGCCCTCAACCTCATCAATGCGGTACGCACGGCGGCCTATGGCGACATCGCCGAGGTGATGGTGTGCATGTTTGGGCCAACCAGCGACGACTACGACCTGCTCCATCGCGGCACACGCGTCCGCAAGATGCACTCCAGCTACCGCAACACGTTTCGCACGATCGGCGACATCCCCCTGGCCATGGTGTGGCCGGACCGCTTTCAGTACCTGACCAATGACTACCAGCGGCGCCGCCAGGATCGCGAGGTTACCATCGACGCGGTGTTTGAGGAAAAGGTGAGCATCGTCTACTACTACCCCAACATGATGCCCGAGATTATCGACGCCCTCACCGACCACGGCTACAAGGGGATCGTCATCGCCGGTACAGGGCTTGGACATGTGAACCGCAAGATCAACCCGGCGCTGAAGCGGGCCATCGACCGCGGGGTGACTGTGGTCATGACCGTGCAGACCCTGTGGGGATACGTGCAGATGTACGTCTACGACACCGGCCGGGACCTGCTGGATTTGGGCATCATTCCCCTAGGCAATATGCTGCCTGAAACAGCCTACTGCAAGCTGGGATGGGTGCTGGCGCACACCACCGAGCGGGAAAAAGTGAAGGAGATGATGCTCACGCCCATCAACCACGAGATCACCGAGCGGGAACCCATCAACGGCTATCTCATCTTCCAGGGCGGCATTCCCGAAGTTGAGGAATTCCTTAATCGAGTGAGGAAATGATGCGCATGCGCCGAGGCTGGCCTATGGTGCGGGCCGCTGTGCTCGCACTTGCCCTGGCGGGCTCTCCCTCCTGCCTTGCGGGTACCCCTCTTGGTGTGCGCGGCGTCAGCATGGGGGTGGCAGGTTCTGCGTTTCGCCGGCACGACACGGCAGTGCTGTGGAACGGGGCTTTCGGCGTGTGGGGCGAGAAACGACTCGCTCCCCATGCCGCACTGCTATGGGAGGTCAACTACACCACCTTGGGCGGCGTGCTGCGCGACAAGGCTATGTATGGCGCCGAGGGGATTTACGCCTACGACTTTACGCTGCGGTGGGCGTTTATCGAGATGCCAATAGTACTGGCTTTCGAAGTCCCCTTTGCAAGAAACTGGAAAGGCCTGTTTTTTTCCGGACCGTCGCTTCTGCTTTTCCAGAGGGACCTGTCCAGGACGGAGAAAGGCTCTTATTTGCACCCTTGGGAACCGGGCGAGAGGTGGGAATACGTGTGGCTGTACGAGTACCGGCCCCTGGAGATCCACAAGAAGAGGTTGGGCTATCACATCGGCATCGGCATCAGCGGCCGAGTGTGCCTGCTCAGCATTGACTACTTCCAGATAGACGACGAGGTTGCCGATCTTGTGAGCTCCATCTACCGGGTGGATAGACGAATACAGGGTCTGCGTCTGATGACGCGATGGGATTTGACCTCCTTCGTCAGCAAGGAGGGACGACCATGAGGTGGTCCGGCCTGATTGTTGCGCTTGCTTTGTGCCTCCCGGGGGTGACGACAGGGCAGAGCGGATTTAGCATCAAGTCGGGATGGAACCTATCGACCTTTGTCGACCAGGACCATGGGTTGAAGCCTGGGGTGGTGCTTGCCGTGGAAAAAGAGTGGGCCCTGTTTGAGAACGTCTCTCTCTCGCTCGAGGTGGCTTATGTGACGCGTGGCGGAATACTCCGAGATAAAGTTGTGGGCAGCCACTTTCCCGCCACGTCGCGATGGTGGCGCTCCCAAGTCTGTTCGATGGGCTTTGTAGAGTTCCCACTTCTGGCCCGGTACCAGATCAAACGATCAGGGCGCCGGCAATGGCAGGTGACCGGGGGCGTGGCGCTGGCGGTGGCGGTCAACGACAACTCCGAGGTGCTGCGGTCGACGGAGATTCCTAACTCCTACGACCCTGTCACGGGCGACCCCACCGTCCGCAGTGACTATGGGTGGTGGGATGGCTGTGACCTCTATTCGCCTGCGGCCGACAACTCGAGTTTTGTGGGGCACGTAGGTGTGGGGTGCAAGCAGGGACACTATCACATTGAGCTTCGCTACACCTTCCCTTTTGCTGGCTTGCAGTCCGCCGGTGGTGTGGCCCTGGAAGGCAAGAGGTACCACAGTCTGGCCGTCACCCTTGGTGTGTGGCTCCCGAAGAGGGGGGCGCATGGAACGAAAACGAGAGACTGACATGCGTGGCAATGTCCCGACTTTTCTTGTCCAGGGGAAGAATCTCCCGGAGACATGGGAGAACGCAGTGCTCAAGTGCTGGCACGAGGGTGTATCCGTTCGCACCGAGTATGACAAGCCGGACGATCCGCCCAGCAAGGACTGCACCATGGTGATGGTGGTCGACGACCCGTTTGCCGAGCCGCGCATCCACCGTGCGTTTCCCGGCGGCTTGGAGGACCTGGAAGTGTACCGCCAGGAGGTGGTAGAGGGCGTGCATGACCACTGGATCTGTCCCGAGGAGGGGAAGTGGACCTACACCTACCACAAGCGTCTGTTCGCCTATGAGATGGAAGGTGAGGTCATAGACCAGATTAACTACATCATCGAGAAGCTGACACAGGCCAGCTACTCGCGGCGGGCGCAGGCCATCACCTGGAACCCGAAGACAGACCCGCCGACCTACGACCCTCCGTGTCTGCAGCGAGTATGGTGCCGCATGCTCCCTGATGAAGAAGGGGTCCTGGTGCTGAACATGAACACCCACTGGCGCTCCCGCGACGCGTACAAAGCCGCCTATATGAACATGTTCGCTCTGACCGACCTTCAGCGCCGGATCGCCGAACGCC
This sequence comes from candidate division KSB1 bacterium, assembly GCA_034506335.1. Taxonomy (NCBI): domain Bacteria; kingdom Pseudomonadati; species Candidatus Zhuqueibacterota bacterium. Next base: position 107,589 of record JAPDPR010000001.1, on the reverse strand, counting down.
TGGCCGAGAGACTGGGCAGGCCGGTGAGAGTGGGTCGCTACGTGGATATTGCCGACAGCTTCCACATCTATGGCAGCTACTTTCGCGAATTTGCCGGTTTCTTGCGCAGCGTGCAAGAACGCACCTTTGCGGAACGCACGTGGCATTCAGACTTTGCCGAACCGATGTTCGAAGATGCCCGGCGCCGGTTGGCCGAAGAACGAGAGCGCCGGTAGCTATATGGCTTTCGGAACAGGAACGATGGATGAGGAGCAGTATGGAGTGCAAGAATTTTGACAAGAACATGACTCGCTGCAACTGCTCGTACGACCCATGCTCCCGCAAAGGGTATTGTTGCGAGTGTCTGGCCTATCACCGCCGCTTGAACGAGTTGCCCGCCTGCTTTTTCCCGGATGAGGTGGAACGCACTTGGGACCGCTCGGTGCGCAAGTTTCTTTCGCTGCAGAAATGACCTCCAAGAGATTGTTCACCACCATCGTCTTTGACCTGGACGGAACGCTGCTTGATACAGCCCCGGATGTGCATTATTGCTCCAATCAGGCTCTCCGCGCCATGGGGCTGCCTGAGATTACTCTGGCGCAAGCGCGTGCCTCGATCGGACCAGGGCCGGACAATTTCGCGCGCGTTACTCTCGGCGAGCACAACATGCATCGCTTCGGCGAGTTCATCACCCGCTTTCGCGAGCTCTACGCGGAGCACTGTCTAGTTCACACCCGGCCTTTTCCGGGAGTGGCTGAGCTACTGCGGGCGCTGGCCGGATACCGGCTGGCGATAGCAACGAACAAACCTGGCCCATACACCAGGCGCATCCTCGAGGGGTTGGACCTTCGCAAATATTTCCACGCCGTGATTTGCCCCGAGGAGGTCGAACACCTCAAGCCACATCCGGAGATGATCCTCACCGCCATGCAGCGGACGGGCAGTAGCCCGGAGACAACCTTGGTGGTGGGTGACACGGACAATGACATTTACGCTGCCAGAGCAGCTGGCGTTACTGCCTGCGCGGTCCTGTGGGGGTATGGACCCCGCGCCGTCTTGGAGGCCTTAAGGCCTGAGTTTGTGGCCTCATCGCCGGAGGAACTCCTTGCCGTGCTCAACGGCACTGCAACGACAGGGAGTCTTCCGAGTGAGACCCGGTGACAACCGCGCAGGGGGATGCATCTAGTGCTCCCTCCCTGAGGCGGAGAATATTGCTGGCGTGACCGCAGGAGGACCTGTTCGCGCCCATGGTTCTGTGCGGACTTGCATAGTAGCGGATGAATCTGGTACGGAGGAGCGGGATTATGCAGAAAGAGGACCCTCTGCCCCCTTCCGCGGAAATCGAACCGGGCAGGAGGTTACCAACCTATGACGGGTGCATCGTGTGCGGCAGTCCGCACGTCAATGCTGCCACACTGGGACTAAAGTTCACCACCGATGAGCAGGGGGTGCACGTGGAGTGCGTGCCCTCGGAAATGTACGCCGGTTACAAAGGCGTGGTGCACGGGGGCATTATCTGTGCCTTGCTAGACGAGACGATTGGGTGGTCGGTAGCTGTGGTGCGCAAGAAGTACTTTGTTACCGGTGAGCTTACCGTGCGCTTTCTCCGCCCATTGCCGGTGGGTCTGCGCATCACAGTGCGGGGCAGGCCTGTAAGCCATCACGAGCGCTACTCGGTGGCAGAGGGTGAGATCATCGGCCCTGATGGCAAGGTCTACGCCGAGGCCAGAGGCAAATTCTACGTGATGCGCGATGACAAGGCCAGACAGGTACGTGAGTACCTCACTTTTGCACCCGGGGACTGGGATTTCTTGGGCGAGTAAAGGGGGGCGCTTGACTCCCAGACTGCGGAAAGAGGGGAACGCGCGGTCGTGTTTCAGAAGTAAGGGTGCGCAATGCTCACCCTGACTGAAGGGGCGAGGCGGTAGAGCCCCCCGCTCGAACCCTCCCAGAGGCTGGAAGTTTCGCTGAAGCTGGCAACGAACGCGCGGCGCAGGTATCCTAACGCAGCGCTTGGTGACTGGTCGACAGACTAGGTCCTGCCTACGACTCTCGACCCCGGCCGCCGGGGCGGCCAAAGGATGCCCCCCTCCGGCACAAACTCGCCTAAAGGACGACGGGAAGGTCTCGGCGAGGAGGCCCCTTCTTCCATCCTGTGTCTAATCAACAACGCAGGGGTCGGAGAGCTACATTGCCCAGCTCCGGGGTCGGGGCGGTCGACGTGTACTCGTGCACCGGACTCAAGAGCTGGCCAATCTCCCGCAGACAACACCATGGCAGCTCATGACCACGCCGCGGGGTACGCTCCAACAGGCAAGCGCCACAACGCCTAAACAGAGAGAGCCTTTCCGGGTTTTCCTCTGCCTCCATCAAACCAATGCGGCGAAGTCACGTCCCGGTCACTTCAAGAGGACGAGCTTCTTCGTCTGCACGAAATCGCCAGCCTGAAGTCGATAGAAATAGACACCGCTGGCAAGGTCGCGCGGATTCCACAAAATGCTGTATCTTCCGCTCGGCAGGTATTCGGCCTTCAGCGTCGCCACTTCTTCCCCTGAGGGAGCGAAAACCTGCAGGGTTACGTAATTTGGGCGGGGAAGACAAAACTCAATCGTCGTTGATGGATTAAATGGGTTCGGGTAGTTTTGGGCGAGCTCAAACTGCGTGGGCGTTGCAGTTATGGGCTGTTGAACAGAAGCGACGGCCCGGGTTCGCCCATAGGAGACCGCGGTTGGCGCATTTGTGCTATCCGCACTAATACCGCCGTACTCAACTATGCCTGTTGTGGGGTCATTGCCAATGAAATAGTACAGGTAGGAGGTTGTCACAAAGCGGATTGGGCCCATGCTTATTTCGCTGAAAGCTTTCTTCCTGAGTCGCAAACAAGGAAAGGTCCCCTCTGGAGTAGTTATCGTGCCATAACCGTCAACTGTGATCTCTTGGGTATCCGTGATCACCATGCCGTTATAATATATGCTTGTTGAAGTCGTTGTCCAGCTTGCGCCGTAGGACAGTGGGAACTTGTAGGCACAAAGTGGTGGGGAGTTTTCGAGATATGGGCGGTCAAAGCCGGCGCTGTCTATTACCGTGCCGTGAGCGAGAAGGGCGGTCTCCGCCAAGGTAAGAAACCGCCACTCGGTCATGTCAGTGGTGGTCCATAAAGACTTTGAACGCATGACCAGGTTGCATCCAGCAAACGCCGGATCGTTGGCGCGCGGTGCACCTCCGGGGTAACTGAGGAGCGTCTCAGCTACTGAATCCACTTTGAAGTAGTTTCGACCAGTGATGTTCCAGCTCTGGTTCTCTCCTTGAAGTGCTATGACGGCTCCCAGAGCGCTGACATCCAGGGAGGCGTAGACGGTTACTATTGCGGTTTTCCCGAGGAGCTTCTGGAAATCGTTGGCTGTAAGCACCATCTGGGCCGATGTCGCTGATGCCAATAGGCAAGTGAACAGTAGCGAACAAACGCTCCGTCGAGTAGACATTTTTCTTACCTCCTTTAGGTTCGCCCTATGCTCCTTTTTGTTCTCCCTTTTCGGGGTGGACAGGGGCATGGTACTGGACTGTTCGAAGCATCCACATACCCTTCGCGGAAAGGTACACGAAGTTCTCTCAGATACGGCTCCTCAGGGTGCTTCCTAAACACGAAGATAGACAATAGATGAATTCGCGCGTGTTTCGCTCCGGTAGGGGTGTTGTTTTAGCAACCGGGGGCGTTTCTCCAGGTGCAGTTTGTCTTCTGGCTTCGCTTGTTCATTCACGCACGGGTAACTCTGGGCCTCATAGCATGAAACGCTCGAAGTTGGGTTACACTGCCAGTGAGCTTGCTGGAGCGGTGGTAGGGACAATGCCCTTCTGAGTTTACTCCGGCGCGCACGCTTTTTCGCCACTTGGGCGTCTCCTTCCTGCCGCAGGCACAATGTACCACATCGCTTTGTAACCGTCAAGGTATATTTTCAGAATCTTTGCACCCGTCGAGCAAGGTACCTGGAGTCCTGCGATTACCTGTCAGGCTGCCGCCGCGTGCACAGGTACCTTTAGCCTCACCGCTCCAGCTTGTTCCCGGAATTTCGCTTGACGACACAAGGGATTTTTTGTAAATTTGCAACGCATGGTAGAAAAGCGTGGCCGTGAGGCTGTGAGCAAGTTGAGATTGGCGTTCTTTTAGAGAGAGACGTTGAACCAGATAAGAAACGGAATGGGAAGCGCCTTAGCCTTGATTCTTTTGGCATTAGACCCCACCTGCCAGTGAAGTGCACCCCGAAAAGGTGCACTTTTTTTGTGGCTGGCCGTGGGTAGAGGGTGAGGGAGGCGCCGACGGCACAGATGAAGGAGGGAGTAACGGTGCGCCAGCAACTTCAGCTTTTGGTCAACTTGCAGGAAATTGACTCCCGCCTCCAACAACTGGAGGCGCGCAAAGGAGACTTGCCGCAGGTGGTCCGGAAGCTGGAGGATGAACGCGGCCAATTGACCGCAACGCTGAGTGCCTACAGGACCCAGACGGAGCAGTGGCAGAGGGAGAAGCGCCAGGCCGAGGGGAGGTTGGCAACGCTCAAAGACCAGCTCAAGAAGTACCAGACTCAGCTCTATTCGCGCGTGACGACCAATCGCGAGTACGACGCCATCACCGCCGAGATCGAGGCGACGGAGAAGCAGATTGATGATGTGGAGATGTCCATCTTGGAGCTGGATGACCAAATCGAGAAGGTGGCACGGGACATTGCTGAGCTGGAGCAGCGGCTGGGGCAGCTGGACGCCTTGCTTGCGGAACGCCAGGCGGAGTTGGCCTCGCGCATGAAGGAGACCGAGGAGGAGGTGACGCGCCTGAGCGCGCAGCGTGCCCAGCTGGTGGCCCAGCTCAACCAACGGGTGCTGGCCCGCTACGATCGGATTCGGGCGGCCAAGGGCGGTGTGGCAGTGGTTCCGGTGCAGAATAGCGCCTGCGGCGGTTGCTTCACCACCATCCCGCCGCAAAGGAGCCTCGAGGTCCGACAGATGAAAGAGCTGATTCTCTGCGAAAGCTGCGGACGGATTTTGGTGTGGCAGGGGAACGAGTAAGCCCCTTGGATATGTCATGAGATGGCGAGTGCAGCGATAAGGTGCGGGTCCAGGGCGGATCAGACGATCGCGTCCCGCCTTGGTGCGGGATGAGGAAAGTCCGAACTCCACAGGGCAGGATGCCTCGTAACACGAGGGTTCCGCTCTGGCGACGGAGCGGAAACGGATAGCGCCACAGAAAACAGACCGTCTCGGCATTGCCGGGACAAGGGTGAAAAGGTGGGGTAAGAGCCCACCGCTCTGACGGCAACGTCAGAGGCATGGCAAGCCCCATCCGGAGCAAGACCAAATAGGAGGGATGAGGCGGCCCGTCTCGTTTGACCTCCGGGTAGGTCGCTTGAGGTCCACCGCGAGGTGGATCCTAGATAGATGATCGTCGCCCGTTGCGGGGTGACCCGCCTCGGGTACAGAATTCGGCTTATCGATCCGCTCTGGACCCCTTGATTTGTGCGCGGCCGAAGAAGGGAGGCGTAGAAGGCCTTGCTTGAGCAGAAATGGGTCATAGAAGCATCCAGGCCGACGGAAGAGGTCAGGGAGCTGGCGCGCGTTCTGGGCGTGCCCGAGATCATCGCCAGGCTCTTGCTGAACCGGGGCATCGCCACACCCGAGGCGGCGCAGCGCTTCTTCCACCCCAGCCTTGACCATCTGCACGATCCATTCCTCATGAAGGACATGGATCGCGCGGTTGCGCGCCTGATTGCTGCCCTGCGCAACCAGGAACGCATCATGGTGTACGGCGACTATGATGTGGACGGCATCACCGCGGTATCGATGACCTACCTTCTGCTCCGGAGACTGGGGGGGGACGTGGTCTTTTATATTCCGGACCGGCTGCGCCAGGGTTACGGCCTCTCGGAGGTGGGGGTACGTGAGGCGCATCGGCGGGGGGCCTCCCTTATCGTCTCTGTAGACTGCGGAGTGACCGCCTGCCAGGAGGTGGCACTGGCCAACTCCCTAGGGATGGACGTGATCATCTGCGACCACCACGAACCGCGCGCCGTGCTGCCTGAGGCAGTCGCAGTGCTGGACCCGAAGCGCCCAGATTGCTCCTACCCCTTCAAGGAGCTGGCCGGCGTCGGGGTCACCTTCAAGCTTCTGCAGGCGCTCTTTGCAACCTTGGGCCTGGACCAGGCGCTGGTAGAAGAGTTTGTAGACTATGTGGCCATCGGCAGCGCGGCGGACATTGTGCCGCTGGTGGATGAGAACAGGGTGCTGGTGGCGGAAGGCCTCAGGCGGCTGAACGAAGGGCCGCGCAAGATTGGTCTCCAGGCACTGCTGGAGACCGCCGGGCTTGTGGACCGAGAGATCGGCACTGGGCAGGTGGTATTCATCATTGCGCCGCGCATCAATGCCGTGGGGCGCATGGGCGATGCCTTGCGCGCCGTCCGCCTCCTCACCACGGATGTCCCCCAGCAGGCGCGGAACATCGCCGCCATCCTGGAAGCGGAGAATCGTGCCCGCAAGAACGTCGACGAGGAGACCTTTGCCCAGGCCTTGCAGATGCTGGAGGCCGACTTTGACCCTGAGCGCCACCTGGTGCTGGTGTTGGCGCAAGAGGGGTGGCACCCGGGCGTGATCGGTATTGTGGCCAGTCGCATCGTAGAGCGCTACTACCGCCCCACGATCATGATTACCCTGGACGGCGAGGTGGGCAAAGGCTCGGCGCGCAGCATCCCAGGGTTTGACATCTACGCCGCGCTCAAGCAGGGTGAAGACCTCCTGATCGAGTTTGGCGGTCACAAGTACGCCGCAGGGCTCACTGTGCGCCGGGACTACGTGGAACCGCTCCGTGAGCGCTTGCAGGAGGTGGCGGCGGCACAACTGGAAGAAGACCTCCTCGTGCCCAAACTGCGCGTCGACGGTGAGATCCGTCTCAGTCACATCACGCCGCGCACCTTTGCCCTCCTCAAACAGTTCGCGCCCTTTGGCCCCCAAAACATGCGCCCGGTTTTTGTCTCGCGGGGTCTGCAGGTGGTCGGAGAGTCGCGCATTGTGGGGAACAATCACCTCAAACTGAAAGTGCGGCAAGATGGCATCGTCATCGATGCGATAGGCTTCAACCTTGGAGACCTGAGTTACCGCGTGGCACCCGGCGAGAAAAACCTGGACATCGCCTACGTGATTGAGGAGAACGACTACCAAGGTCAGCAAATGCTCCAACTGCGGCTCAAAGACCTGCGGTGAGTTTCGGCAGAACAAGAGGGCCACTGAGGGTCAGAAAGGTACGGCAGCAAACAGACAGAAGGTAGAACCTTCACCTGAAAGCGGAGGAGCGTATGGACCCACGCGACGAGAAAGGCAAAATCTGGTTTAGCGGGAAGTTCGTCGACTGGAAAGATGCCACTGTCCATGTGATGTCTCATGCTTTGCATTATGGTTCAAGCGTGTTCGAAGGGCTCCGGTGTTACAAGACCCCCGCAGGACCGGCCATTTTTCGTCTGCAGGACCACACTAAGCGGCTCTTCAATTCAGCCAAGATCTGTCGCATGGAGATCCCTTTCACTCAGGAGCAAATCAACCAAGCTTGCATCGATGTGATTAGAGTGAATGGCCTGGAATCGGCCTATCTTCGCCCAATCGTATTCCGGGGCTACGGACAGCTGGGAGTGGACCCGCGCGGCTGCCCTATCGAAGTGGTGATCGGGGCATTAAATTGGGGCAAATACCTTGGGGAGGAAGCGATCAACGTGGGCGTGGACGTGCAAGTGTCCAGTTGGGGGCGGATGGCGCCCAACACGCTGCCGGCGCTGGCGAAGGCGGGTGCCAACTACCTCAACTCCCAGCTGATCAAGCTTGAGGCAGTCGGCAATGGCTTTGTTGAAGGCATTGCTCTGGATGTGAACGGGTACGTGAGCGAGGGGAGTGGGGAAAACATCTTCCTGGTGCGGGACGGCGTGCTGTACACGCCCCCCCTGTCAGCATCGATCCTGCCGGGAATTAGCCGGGATTCGGTGATGGTGTTTGCCAGGGAGATGGGCATTGAGGTACGAGAGATGATGATCCCGCGGGAGATGCTGTACGTGGCCGACGAGGTGTTTTTCACCGGCAGCGCCGCGGAAATAAGCCCCATCAAGTCCATCGACCGAGTGCCCATCGGCAGCGGCAAACGGGGCCCAATTACGGCGCGCCTGCAGGAGCGCTTCTTTGCCTACGTGAACGGCCAGTGCGAGGACTGTTACGGGTGGCGGACGATTGTGCAGTAGCACCGAGCTTCTGAGCTCTTTGACGGTTGGCGTCGATGATCCATTCACGACGGGCGGCACGCGAGTTAGCGCTGCGCGCCTTATACGCGGCTGAGCTGAGCGGGCGTTCAGCGGCAGAGGTGCTTGCTGACCCACTGGTCATGGTGCCGGCAGATGGCCCCTTGCTAGAATTTATCCGGCGGCTGGTCGCCTTGACACTGCAACACCGCCCGGAGTTGGATGGCTATATCGCCGCCAAGACCACAAATTGGGACTTTGCCCGGCTGGCAGTCATCGACAAATTGGTGTTGCGCATGGCTGTGTGCGAGTTCCTCTACTTCGAGGATATCCCGCCTAAAGTAACCATCGACGAGGCAATCGAGATATCCCGGAAGTACAGTACTGACAAAAGCGACAAGTTCGTCAACGGCATCTTGGACGCTGTGCTCAACGAACTGCAGTCGCGGGATCTGGTCGTGAAAACAGGCCGAGGTCTCTTAGACCAGTCAAGCCGACAGGAGTGAACTTCTGTGCACAGCGGGCGTACAAGACGTAGAAGTCTCTGCGGTGCGAGTTTCTTGCAAGGATGTAGCGAGCAATGGCCAATCTTCTGACAAAGCTTTTTGGCGACAAGCACACACGCGATGTGGCGCGCATCATGCCCATCGTGCACAAGATCAATGCCATTTACGAGACGCTGCATGAGCTGAGCGACGCGGAGCTGCGTCAGAAGACCGAGCAGTTCCGTGCCCGGATTCAGGAGGCCACGCGGGAGGTGCGGGCCAAGCTTGAGGAGCGGCGCGCCCTGCTGACCACCGATGCGGTGGAGGGCGAGGAGGCCGTGCTCAAAGTTGATGCCGCTGCCCTGCGTGAGGAGATCGCGGCGCTGGAAAAAGAGGAAGACCAGATCATCGGCAGAGTGCTGGACGAGATCCTCCCGGAGGCCTATGCCGTAGTCAAGGAGACTTGCCGTCGGTTGGTGGGCAAGACCTGGAAGGTCTGCGACCACGACATCACGTGGGACATGGTGCCTTTCGACGTGCAGCTGATCGGCGCCGTAGTGCTTCACCAAGGCAAAATCGCGGAGATGGCGACCGGCGAAGGCAAGACCCTGGTGGCCACCATGCCCCTTTACCTGAATGCGTTGGCTGGCAAGGGCGTACATCTCGTGACCGTCAACGACTATCTGGCCAGGCGCGATTGCGAGTGGATGGGCGAAATCTACAAGTTCCTGGGTCTGACCGTCGACTATATTGCCAGCGATATGGACCCAGAGCGGCGCCGGCGCGCCTACAACTGCGATATCACCTACGGCACCAATAACGAGTTTGGGTTCGACTACCTGCGCGACAACATGGCCATCCGCCGCGAGGACCAGGTGCAGCGCGGCCACTACTATGCCATCGTGGACGAGGTGGACTCGGTGCTCATCGATGAAGCGCGCACCCCGCTCATCATTTCCGGCGCCGTCGAGCACACCACTAACCTCTTTGCCGAACTCAAACCACGGGTGGAGCAGCTGGTCAAGAGCCAGACCTTGCTGGTCAACCGGCTGGTGGCAGAAGCGGAACAGCTCCTGGAGAAAGGCCAGGAGTACGAAGCGGGAATCAAACTCTTGCAGGCATTGCGGGGGGCACCCAAGAACAAGCGTCTGGCCAAGATCATGCAGGAGGTGGGGGTCAAGCGCCTGATCCAGAAGGTGGAGGCCGACTACCTGCGCGATAAGCGCATGCACGAAATCGATGAGGAGCTGTACTTCTCCATCGACGAGAAGAGCCACGTCATCGACCTGACCGAGAAGGGACGGGAGGCGCTTTCCCCCAATGACCCGGAGATGTTCGTGCTGCCCGACCTGGCGGAAGGGATTGGCCAAATTGACAATGATCCCACCCTCAGTCCAGAGGAGAAGGAGGAGCGGAAGGCCCGCCTCCATGAGGAGTATGGCATCAGGAGTGAGCGCATTCAGAACATTTCGCAGCTGCTGCGCGCCTATTCGCTGTTTGAGCGTGATGTGGAGTATGTCGTTTCTGAGGACGGCCGGGTCATCATCGTAGACGAGTTCACCGGCCGGTTGATGCCGGGTCGACGCTACAGTGACGGCCTGCACCAGGCAATCGAGGCCAAAGAGGGTGTGCGCATTGAGCGTGAGACGCAGACCCTGGCCACCATCACGCTACAAAACTTTTTCCGCCTCTACCGGAAACTGGCGGGCATGACCGGCACGGCGGTCACCGAGGCAGCGGAGTTTTGGGAAATCTATAAACTCGATGTGGTCGTCATCCCCACCAACGAGCCGGTGCGCCGCATTGATTATGACGACCGCATCTATCGGACTAAGCGGGAGAAGTACAACGCCGTGATCGAGGAGATTGCGGCCATGCATGCGGCGCGGCGGCCGGTGTTGGTGGGCACCGTGTCGGTGGAGGTCTCGGAGACGCTCAGCCGGATGCTGAAGCGGCGCGGCATTCCCCACAATGTGCTCAACGCCAAGCACCATCAGCGGGAGGCGGAGATTGTGGCCCGTGCGGGGCAGCCGGGCGCGGTGACCATCGCCACCAACATGGCTGGCCGCGGCACCGACATCAAGCTGGGCGCCGGAGTAGTGAAACACCCCAACTGTGCGCTGGTGCGTCCAGATCCTGGTTCGGAGCCCTGTCCGTACCTTGAGGAGTATGACTGCTACAACGAGGTGCCCTGCGGGCTGCACATCTTAGGCACCGAGCGCCATGAGGCCCGGCGCATCGACCGGCAACTGCGCGGTCGGGCTGGGCGCCAGGGCGACCCGGGCTCCTCGCGCTTTTACCTCTCCCTCGAGGACGACCTCATGCGGTTGTTCGGTTCCGAGCGTATTGCCAGCATCATGGATCGTCTCGGGGTACAAGAGGGCGAGGTGATCACCCACCCCATGGTGTCGCGCTCCATCGAGCGGGCCCAGAAGCGGGTGGAGGAGCACAACTTTGACATCCGCAAGCACCTCCTGGAATACGATGACGTCATGAATCAGCAGCGGGAGGTTGTCTACAACCGACGCAACTACGCCCTCAGCGGCCAGAACCTGCGCGAGGACGTGCTGGAAATGATGGAGGAGGTGATCGAGGACCGGGTGGACGAGCACACTTCCGCCGGCCCCTATCCAGAGGACTGGAACTGGACCGGGCTCAATCAGGACCTGCGGCGCATCATGCTCACCACCATCAGCCGCGAGGAGTTCGACAGCGACCGCATCACGCGCGAAGAGCTCATCGACAAGATCCGCAGCAAGGCCATGGCGCTTTATGAGGCCAAGGAGAAGGCCTTGGGCGGCGCCCTGATGCGTCAGCTGGAGCGCTTTGCCATTCTGCGCGCCATCGACGAACAGTGGCGCGATCACCTCTACTCCATGGACGTGATGAAGGAGGGCATCGGGCTACGCGCCTACGGCCAAAAGGATCCGCTCATCGAGTACAAGAGCGAGGCCTTCAAGATGTTCTCCGAGATGCTGGCCCGCACCAATGAGGCGGTTTTGGAGATGGTGTTCAAAGCCCAGCTCCAGGTTGCACCCCAGCCGGTGCGGCGTATGCCAGTGCAGGTGAGTGCCACCCACGCCTCGACCACCGGCCTGGGCCTCCGCGGCGCGCCAGTTGGCGAAGGTGCCCCGGAGCCTGGCAAACGCCAACCTATCCGCGTCGGGGTCAAGGTTGGCCGCAATGACCCATGCCCTTGCGGCAGCGGGAAGAAGTACAAAAAATGCTGTGGCGCAGGCGTGCACTGAGAGCACGCGTAACAAAGCTCTTGTATTTGGCGAGATTTCTTGTATATTTGGTAGTGGGTTGAATACCATCCTCCCCCAGTTTGGCGAAAGGGTCATACCATCGAGCGATTAGTAGAAATACTGGTCTACATCATGAGCGAGGCGCGAGGCAGCACCTTCGGGGTTGAACGCCTGCGCGCGCTCACCGACGACTTGCTCAGGCAGGGATACACCGCGAGCGAGATTGACCTGGCCTTCTCCTGGCTTTTCGAAAAGGCCGGTTGCAACTACGAGAACCTCAACGCCATCCGCACTCCCCTGTCGCTGTACCGCGTGTTGCATGCCGCCGAAAGGATGGTCATCAGGCCCGAGGCCTACAGCTACCTGCTGCAGTTGCGGCAGCTGGGCCTCATCGACGATCAGCAGCTTGAGGAGGCCATCGAGCGTGCCATGCAGATGGGCGTCAGTCCGGTGGACACTGAAGACATCAAAGAGATCGCTGCCACGGTGATGTTCGACTCGGATTCCTTTGCCGGCGGGTACCTGTTCAACGACACCCATATGGGCAACTGAGCCGTGTGATGCGGACAGGGCATGGCTAATGACAAGAAATCCCTGGTAGTTGTCGAGTCCCACGCCAAGACCAAGACCATCAACGCATTCTTGGGCGAGGAGTTCACCGTGCTTTCCTCAGGCGGGCATGTGGTGGACCTGCCCAAGAGTAAGCTCGGGGTGGACGTCGGCAACGGGTTCCAACCGCAGTACCTGCTGATCCGCGGTCGGGGCAAAGTGGTGAAGCAGCTGCGGAACGCCGCGGCAAAGGCGGCGGAGGTCATCCTTGCCACTGACCCAGACCGCGAAGGTGAGGCGATTGCCTGGCATCTGGCCGAGATTCTCAAAAAGAACAACCCTCGGATCTCCCGCATTACTTTCAACGAGATCACTCGTGGCGCAGTGCTGCGTGCGCTTGAGAATCCAAGACCCATTGACCTCAACTTGGTAGAAGCGCAGAAGGCCCGCCGGGTGATGGACCGCCTCGTGGGCTATCAGGTGAGCCCCATCCTGTGGCGCACGGTGTGCACCGGGCTCAGTGCCGGACGTGTGCAGTCAGTGGCCCTACGGCTCATCTGCGAACGCGAGGAGGAGATCGAGGCATTTGTTCCGCAAGAATACTGGCTCATCGATGGTACCTTTCAAGGGAGGCGGACCGAGCCCTTCCAAGCGCGGTTGATCAAGGTTGCCAATGAAAAACCTGCCATCCCAAATGAGCAGGCGGCAACCACGCTCGTTGAGGACATCCGCCAGCAGGAATGGTTCGTCAAGGACATTCGCAAGAGTAAGGTCCAGCGCCATCCTCCACCCCCTTTCACCACTAGTACGCTGCAACAGGATGCAGCTCGACGGTTCGGCTTTTCCACGTCGATGATCATGGTGATCGCGCAACAGTTGTACGAGGGCGTAAAGCTTGGGGGAGAGGGACCGCAGGGGCTGATCACGTACATGCGCACCGACTCGGTGCGGGTAGCAGATGAGGCGATAGAGGCGGTGCGTAGTTTTATCGCGAGCAACTACGGCCTGGAGTATCTTCCCAGCGAGCCGCGCCGGTTCAAGTCGCGCGCGGGGGCGCAAGAGGCGCACGAGGCCATCCGCCCGACCGCAGTGAGCCGCACACCGCGCTCGTTGCGCAAATATCTGACGCAGGAGCAATTTCTCCTCTACGAGCTTATTTGGCAGCGCTTCGTAGCAAGCCAGATGGCCCCCGCACAGCTGCTGCAGACGGCCGTGGATATCGTGAGCGGTAATGATGAGCTCTACCTGTTCCGGGCACACGGGTCTGAGGTGCTCTTTCGGGGCTTCTTGCAGGCCTACGAGGAGACACCGCGCGAGGATGATGAGCAAGAGGAGGCGCCAACCACAAAGGTGCCGGAGAACCTAAGCGTCGGCGAAAAGCTTGTCCTGCTGGAGGTCAGTCCTAGCCAGCATTTCACCAAGCCTCCGCCACGCTACACGGAAAGCAGTTTGGTGAAGACCCTCGATGCGCTGGGTATCGGGCGGCCCAGCACCTATGCGGTGATTGTGAGTACCATTCTGGAACGCAACTACGTTGAGAAGCGTGACCGACGGCTGGTTCCGACTGAGTTGGGGAGAACTGTCAACAAGATCCTGGTGGCGAACTTTCCCGATATCTTCACCGTCAAGTTCACCGCGCGCATGGAAGCGGAGCTGGACGAGATCGAGGCAGGCAAGAGGCCCTTCCTCGAGGTCATGGAGCGCTTCTACCGCCCGTTCCAGCGCGCTCTGGAGGCGGCTGAGGGCAAGCAGTTGCAGATTCGCGACTCCCTCCAGGAGAAGACCGACGAGCACTGCCCAGTTTGCGGCAAGGAGCTGGTGATCCGTTGGGGGCGCCATGGGCGCTTCATCGCTTGTGCTGACTATCCGCGCTGCCGTTTCTCCAAGTCGATGGAGCAGGAGGAGGTGGCGGTGGATGAAAAGTGTGAGCAGTGCGGCAGCCCCATGGTGGTGAAGAACAGCCGTTTTGGCCGGTTCCTGGCCTGCTCCGCTTACCCAAAATGCAAGAACGCACGGCCTTACAAAATTGGCATCAAGTGCCCCAAACCCGGCTGCGACGGGGATGTGGTGGAGCGAAGGACGCGGCGGGGGCGCACCTTCTACGGCTGCAGTCGCTATCCGGAGTGCGATTTTGTCTCCTGGCAAGAACCAGTTTTGGGCCCGTGTCCGTCGTGCGGGAACAAACTCCTCTACAAACGGTACACAAAGGTGAAGGGCACCACGTTGCATTGCCCAGAGTGCGGTCAGGAGTTTGCCCAGGAGCTGGCTACATCGCCCAGCACGATCCATAATGAGTGACGACCTTCGGACGTTGACCCTGCAGTTTGTTGGGTACCTCGAGAAAGTGCGCAACTATTCTCGCCACTCGGTTGTGGCCTACCGCACGGACCTTTTGCAGTTTTGTGACTTTGTCGGCGAAATGGTGGGTGACCCTCAGCCCTCTGTACAGCACGTTGAACGCGGCTTCTTCCGGGCCTACATGGGGCGACTGGCCAGACGCGGCTACAGTCCGCGCAGCGTGGGGCGGAAGCTCGCGGCCTTGCGCACCTTCTTTCGCTACTTGGTGCTGCATGGAGTGATAGCAACTAACCCCATGGTAGGTCTTCGAGCACCCAAAGCGGCCAAGCGCATTCCCAAGTTCTTAGCAGTGCCGAAGGTGATGGATGCCCTGGATCTTCCGGAGGTGCAGTCGGTGCAAGGACTGCGAGATAGGGCCATCTTGCACCTGTTCTACGCCACAGGAATCCGGTTGAGCGAGCTGGCTGCGCTGAATGTGAATGATGTAGACTTTGCCAATGGCACTATCAAGGTGATGGGAAAGGGCGCCAAGGAGCGGGTCGTTCCCGTGGGAGGGGCAGCTAGTGCTGCTCTCCGTCAGTACCTGATGCGGCGCGGCGAACTTGTTCGGCAAGAGGCCGGAGTGCCCGAAGCGCTGTTCCTGAACGCGCGTGGTCAGCGGCTGTCGCGCAGCAGCATTGCCCGCAGGGTGCGACGATACCTGGGCGAGGTCTCTGAGAGCAAGGCGCGCAGTCCCCACGTGCTGCGTCACTCGTTTGCCACCCATCTGCTCGATGCGGGGGCGGACCTGCTCGCCGTTAAAGAGCTATTAGGACATTCGCGGCTGTCGACAACGCAAATCTACACTCACGTATCAGCCGAGCGGATCAAGCGAATATACCGCCAGGCGCATCCTCGTGCCGAGCGCAATCGGCAGCAGTGATCCCTCGGCGGCGTGCTCAGTAGGCTTTGGTGAGGGCGGTACCTGCGTTGGGATTAAACCATGGGAGGAGCCTATGAGACTCAACATCACCGCGCGGCACTTCAACGCGTCGGACCGTCTTAAAGAGTACACCGAAAAGGAGGTGAGGCGACTCAAGAGGTATTACGATGGCATCCTTAACTGCGATGTCATCCTGGATTATGAGAAACAAGCGCAAGTGGCAGAAATAGTGCTGCACGTCTACGGGTCCAAGTTGACCGTGCGGGAGAAGAGCGAAGACATGTACAAGTCCATCAACTTGGCGGTGGACAAATTGGAGCGACAGCTGAAGAAGTACAAGGGCAAGCTCCGCGAATTCGAGGCGGTCAAGGCCAGGGATGTGCTTGCAGAGTAGGCATGTGCCTGGGGGGCTGCCTGGGCCCGGGCAGCCCCCTTATCGTAGCTGATGGGCTAGGGTGAGAGACAACGGAAAATAGGCGATGAATCAGCTGACGGTAGAAACCCTCTACGAGGAAAACAAGGAGACTTTACGGCTTGAGCTGCTGAATCACCGCGGCAGCTTCAACAAGGTAATTCGAGAGGGGGAGGTCCATAGGCCAGGTCTGGCCTTGACCGGCTTTACCGACGTGTTCACCTACCATCGCATCCAGATTCTGGGGAACACCGAGCTGGCTTACTTGGAGACCCTTAGCGAGGCCCAGCGCAGACAGTCCATCGAGAAAGTGCTCTCCTTCGATATCCCCTGCATCATTATCACCGACAATAACAAGCCCCCGCGTATCCTCCTCAAGGTGGCTGATGAACGTCAGATCAGTATCTTCGGCACCCCGCACAATACCACTACGCTCATCCATCTACTAGGCGACTACCTGGACGTCAAGTTTGCCCCCAAAGTGACCATCCACGGCTCGCTGGTGGATGTGTACGGTGTGGGCATGCTGTTTACGGGGCGCAGTGGTATTGGCAAAAGTGAGGTGGCTCTGGACTTGGTGGAGCGCGGCCATCGTCTGGTGGCCGACGACGTGGTGCATATCACGCGAGCGGCGAAGGGGACTCTCATTGGTACCAGTGACGACTTGCTGCGCGATCACGCCGAGGTGCGCGGCCTCGGGATCATCAACGTCCGCCAGATGTTCGGCATGCGGGCCGTGCGGCTGCGCAAACGCGTGGAGGTACAGGTCGACCTGCAGGAGTGGTCCGACGACATTGATTACGAACGCATTGGCATCGACCAGGAGACCACGACCATCCTGGACGTGGAACTACCTTTGGTCCGATTGCCTATCATCCCTGGCAAGAACATCACGGTGATCGCCGAGGTCATCGCCCTGCACCACCTAATGCGGATTCGGGGCTACATGGCGGCAGAGGTCTTTAACCAGAAACTCATCGAGCGCATGCGCCGTGCCGCGAGCTACCCCTACCCCTATTCCCCGGAAAAGGATTTCGAGTAGGAGCTGCTATGCCCAGTTGCGTTTTGGTCACTCACGGCCCTGTGGCCGATGCGCTCGCCAAGGCGGCACAATCGGTCATGGGCGATATCAGTGGGGTACACGCACTCTCGGTGTCGCCTCTGTCGCTGGAGACGATTCTGGAAAAGCTGGAGGCGCTGGCCAATAGCCCCGAGGCCCAAGACGGGCTGCTGATACTGGCTACCTTGCGTGGTGGAAGCTGCTGGAATGCCGCGTGCAAAATCGCCCAGCGCCACCCCCATGTACGCGTTATCTCCGGGGTGAATCTGCCAATGCTCCTCTCGTTTCTTACCAAGAGGGATAGACTCTCCTTCCCGCAGCTTGTCGAGACCGTATGCCGCGATGGCGTGCGCGGGATCACTGGGTTTCCGGAAGAAACCCCTACCAGCAGGTGAGGGACCCCACTTATGCCCCTTGTGTTAGTGCGCATCGACGACCGGCTCGTGCATGGGCAGGTTGTCGTAGGGTGGGGCAATGTGCTTCATCCCGACCGTATTCTGCTCTGCAATGACCAAATCGCCGCTTCCCCGTGGGAACGAGAGCTGTACACGGGCGGTGCGACGGATGACGCGCCCGTGGAAGTGCTCTCCCTGCGCGAAACCGCCGAGCGCCTCATCGCCGATAAATCAGGCCGCGAGCGTCTGTTTCTCATAGTGGAATCGCCCAAGGATGTGCTCCGCCTATTGGACCTGGGGGTGCCCATCACCGAGGTCAACGTGGGGGGAATGCATCACCGCCCTGGCAAGCGACAGGTTGCCCCCTATTTGTTCGTCGATGAACAAGACCGCCAGTGGTTCCAAGAATTGCATGCGCGTCGCGTCGCGCTGGTAGGGCAAGACGTGCCCACCGGGAAGAAGCTTGACGTCGCAGAATTGCTGAATTTAGACTGAAGGCCCGCTAGGCTTGAGTACTGTCCCCCAGGGGGAGCTACCTTCTCGGGGACCACGCTCGAGAATATGTGCTAGTTGCAAGGGCGCAGCCCTTGGGCTCACGCTGCTTGAACAAAAGCGGAATTTGCGTGCAAATACTTTCCGCATGCTGCGCAATAGGCCGGTAAAGAGCACGCGGAAGGGTTGGGCCTCAATGAGGGATGAGAAAATCTGAGCAAGATGTTACGTGCCAAGACCTTGAAGAGCGTAGTGGCATGCAAGTGGGGGGCGCAAGCAGTGGAAATGCGTGTTGGCGAGACCAATTGAGGTAACATGAAGGCAAAGGAAAAGGTTGGCGCCTACTTTCAAAGCAACGCGGAGCAAGTGCGTCAGGACATTGTGGCCCTGACCTCCCGCATGGTGCGTGAGCGAACGGTGAATGTGGTGCCGGAAAAGCTCTCCGATTTTCCTTACCTGAAGCAACGCGGGGAGGAGTTTCGCGTCGCCCGGATTGTGATGGAGACCCTGGATCGGTGGGGTGTGCCGTACGCAGTCTACGAACGGGAAACAGGGCGCACAAACGTGGTGGCATCCCTCGGCAGAGGCGAGGGCCCATGCAGGCTCTTGGTGGCCTGCCACATGGACGTTGTCCCACCCGGCGAGGGGTGGGAAACTGACCCTTTTGATCCCGTGGAGAAAGAAGGGTTCCTGTACGGCCGAGGTGTTCTGGACAACAAGGGCCCTCTTGCTGCTTCCTTGGTAGCGGCGCGCGCGTTGAAAGAGACGATAGACAGCGATGGGCTCCCCGGGCAACTTTTGGTTGCGGCCCTGGCTGACGAAGAAGCCTCCGGTCCGGAAGGTGATTTCGGCATCGGCTACTTGTTGGAGGAAAAGCTAATAGCCCCCACCTGTGCGATTATCCCGGACATCGGGGAGAACATGCGCAGCATCGACATTGCGGAAAAGGGACGAGTCGTCTTGCGGGTAGTGGCACGGGGCGTGCAGGCACACGGCTCAACGCCAGAGCGGGGGGTGAATGCCATTTACAAGATGGCGCGTTTTGTGACCATGCTGGAAGGGATGCAGTTACCGCATGAGGTCCACCCACTGCTGGGCGGGCCCACGGTAAATTTGGGCGAGGTTCACGGCGGAGTAGCAGCCAATGTGGTACCCGGGGAGTGCGTCGCCTACCTGGACGTGCGCATCGTGCCAGGGCAAACTGTGGAACAAGTGCGGCAGGCCATCGCGGCACTCGCCCGTCGGGTGGCCGACGACTTTGTGGTGGAGGTGCAGTCGGCGAGTGAGCCGCACGCTGTGAGCCCCGAAAATCCGCTGGTGGTGACGATTCAGCAGAATGTGCAGGAGCTCTTGGGTTGGCGGCCTCAGCCCATTGGCATGGGTGGTGGCACTTTCGCCAAGACCCTTAACCTAGCCGGCATTCCGGCCGTGGGATTTGGCCCTGGCGACGATACCGCCTTCCATGTGGCAAACGAACGGGTAGAGATTCAGCAGCTGGTGGACTTTGCCCATGTGATCAGCCTGGTAGCTTTTGACCTGGTAGGCGGCCGCTCACGTTGAGCGCGGACTGGTCCGGTTCATCACCTCGGTCACCCGTCGGGCCAGATCGGTGGTCGAGAGTCCGCCCACTTTGGGCATGATGACAATAGCGCCACCATAAGCTTCCACCAGTCGCCGTTCATCCTGGTCGATCGTGTCGATGGTGTAGTCACCGCCTTTGACATACACGTCTGGCTTGAGGAGCTCCAGGAGGCGGAGGGGCGAACGCTCGTCAAAGAGCACCACATAGTCCACGTAGCGAATGGCGGCAAGTACTTCGAGACGGTACTCCTGAGGGACAAAGGGGCGATCGGGGTTCTTCCAAAGGGCTACGGAGCGGTCGCTGTTCAGGCCCACAATGAGCAGATCGCCCAGTGCCTTGGCTTGGCGCAAATAGCGCACATGCCCGGCGTGGAGCAGGTCGAAACAGCCGTTTGTCCACACGATGCGCGCCCCGCGCGCCCGGGCTTGCTCTACGATAGCCAGCAACTGCTGTTCTTCGACCACAGGACCTGGTGCCATGTTCATCGCTAGTTCCCAAGAATGTTCGGCTCTCATGTACCGTACAAAGATAGCGAATTCCCGGCACAAATGCAACAGGATGGAGATAGACGACGGTCATAGGTCGAGCGGCAAAGAGATAGGTGACAAATTTATCCTTGACTTTTTGCCCGGGGTAATGTACATTAGGCCTGCGATTGGCACGAGGCTTCCGTGAAAGCGGTCAGTCTCCTTACCAGGTGGCGACAAGGAACGTGAAGCACACCGATGGCGCATATGGAACCGGCGCTGCGGCCTGGGACCCGACTACGGGAAGGCTAGGCGGCGAGGTGCACGAACTGCCGAAGGAGTTGCGCAAGAAGGCGTTTAGTGGCCTCGATAGGACCTTTCTGTCTATTCTCTTTCTTACGCTTGTCCTCGAAGTGGGGTTAGTGATCTATTTGTTGGGTCATGTGCGCGCTCCGGAGCGCAGGTTTGCCCCTGCCTCCATACCTCGGGGGTATGTGGACCTCATTGTCCGACGCCGACCCACGCAAGCTATGCCTGCAGAGCCTTTGCCGACAGCGGGCGAGGAAGCTTTGCCCACGCTGCGCTCCCCCCTCCAGCCTGTTCCCGGGTTTGAGCGTGAGACGGCCGAGACGGCGGGGCCGGCAGCAGAGAGTGTGGCGCGAGGGGTAACTGCGGCGGCAGAGGAGCGCGCGGACACCCGTGAGGCACGGGCCTCCCGTGTGCGCTCAGTAGGCGTGCTGCGTCTGATCACCGGGGGTGGGAGCGGAGCGGTGGACGTGCAATCAATGGCCCCGACCCTCGAAGCTACCGAGGGCACCGTGCGAGAGCTGGGCACAGTCCTGGCTCAAGTAGATGGCCTCACCGTGCCGCACGGCGAGCAACCGGGAATCCGGGGCGGGCGAGTCCTCACCTCTACCGCGCAGCTGAAAGGGCAACGCGCTGCGCGTCCTGTGGATGACATCAGCCAGTTAGTAGGGGAAGTTGCCCCCTTGGCTGCGGCAAGAGAACGGGCCGTGGAAAAGACCCGCACCTTGGAGCGGCTTCCCAGTACTGTTCCCACACGTCCTCCTGCCGAACAGCTGCGAGGGCTCACACGAAGCGCCGAGGATGTCAGTCGCGTCATCCGCAGCCACCATAGCGCCATCCAGGATTGCTACAAGGCCGCTCTGCGCACCAGACCCGACACACGGGGGGAGATCACGGTGCGGTTGTGGGTCAGTCCGGACGGCGAAGTGGTCGACGCCCAAATCGTTTCCTCCACTGTGGACAACCCGGAATTGGAGAGGTGCGTGGTGCGGAAAGTCCTGGCGTGGAGCGACTTTGGTTTTGCTGATCCAGAGCTAGGAGTTGCGGTTTATAGGCAGACGTATCAGTTCGGACAATAGGCTAGCCGGGGCATAGCATCAAGGCGCCACCGGGCGAATGTAGAGCCGCCACTGTCCCATGGGGCGCCGGCGGCTCTTTCTTTATGCGGGCAGGATACAAATGACAATGGAACAGCAGCGCATGCGCACCAGTATCATCGACCTGTCTGGAAAGGCGGTCCTCATCACCGGCGCCTCGCGGGGAATCGGGGCGGCGGCCGCCGAGCTCTTCGGTCGCGCCGGCGCGCGGGTAGCGGTCAACTACTTCCACAACAAGGAAGCGGCCGAGCACGTGGTGCAACGCGTGCTGGCCACCGGGTCTGAAGCCATCGCCATCCGCGCCGACGTTGGAAACCGCCGGCAAGTGCAGGCGATGGTGGAGAAAACGCTCCATGCCTTCGGGGGCGTGGACGTGCTGGTCAACAACGCAGGCATCTGGACCTACGGGGCTATTGCCGAGATGGATGAAGCGGTGTGGCGGGAGACAATGCGCGTGAACCTGGACAGCGTCTTCTACTGCTGCCGGGAGGTGGTACCAGTTATGATCGCCCGCGGCGGGGGCAGGATCATCAACGTCTCCTCCACCGCCGGGCAGCGCGGAGAGGCGTTTCATTCCCACTATGCCGCTACCAAAGGCGCCATCATCAGCTTTACCAAGTCGCTGGCTGCAGAACTGGCGCCGCACAATATTTTGGTCAACTGCGTCGCACCCGGCTGGGTGGACACCGACATGTCCGCCGAAGCGCTCCGTCAGGAGGGAGACAAGATCAATGCCACCATCCCCTTGCGCCGCGCAGGCACCGCCGAAGAAATTGCCGGCGCCATCGTCTTTCTTGCCTCCAACCTGGCCACCTACATCACCGGGGAGATCCTCAACGTGAACGGGGGCTCGGTGCTGTGCGGGTAACTCACGCCCCAGGAGGTGCAGCACATGGAGAGGCAAGGGTTGCGCATCACGGTGCATAGGATCAAGGGCCATTGTCCAGTGTACCGCGAAGGCGACAGCTTCTTCTTGCAGCAAGGATATATCCTCCCACCGGACCAACGGGTGAGCATTTGTCTGCACTCGCTCGCTTCCATATTGCCTTATCATGTTGCGCTCTTCCACGGAGTACCGCCTGCGGCAATCGGCCTAGCAAAGGAGGGTAAGAGTGCCTACGTTCAGTGCCTGGACCCGTGTGACCTCACGGGCGGAGGCACTGTGACGTTCATGATCGAGAAGGTATGAACAGGCTTGGTGGGCAAATGTTGCAGGTGGGCAAGTTGCCCCAGGAGCTGCTTGGGCGCTTGCTGGCGCGCTATACTGGACGCGACGAGCGGCTCGTTGTGGGCCCGGCGATCGGCGTCGATGCCACAGTCATCGACTTTGGCGACCGGTACCTGGTGGCGAAGACCGACCCCATCACCTTCGTGGCCGAGGAGATCGGCTACTACGCGGTGGTGATCAACGCCAATGACGTGGCGTGCATGGGAGCGCGGCCGCGCTGGTTCTTGGCCACCATCCTGCTGCCTGAGCACGGCGCCGACTACGCCCTGGCCGAGAAGATATTTGCCCAACTCGCCGATGCCTGCGCGGCCCTGGAAGTGGTGCTGTGCGGCGGACACACGGAGATCACCACTGGACTCGATCGCCCCATCGTGGTGGGTCAGATGCTGGGGGAAGTGAGCAAGGAACGCTTGGTCAGCAGCGCGGGCCTGCGCCCTGGGGACCATCTCATTCTCACCAAGGGCGTGCCCATTGAGGGAGGGTCCATTATCGCCAGGGAGAGGGGCCAGGAGCTGAGCGAGCTCTTTGGCAGAGAGCTTGTGGAGCGGTGCCGCAACCTCATCTTCTCCCCAGGCATCAGCGTGGTGCGCGACGTTGCCATTGCCTGTGACGCCGGGACTGTCCATGCACTCCATGACCCCACCGAGGGGGGCCTTCTGACTGGCCTGTGGGAAATGGCCACCGCCTCATCCGTGGGCCTTGAGATCGACGAGCAGCGCATCCCCATCCTCCCTGAATGCAAGATCTTGTGCGACCAGTACGGGCTTGATCCCTTGGGTACGATTGCCTCCGGGGCCTTGCTGATCGGGGCACCGGGTGGAGAGAGCAGCCGAATCGTTGCGGCTCTGCAAGCCGCTGGCATCGAGGCCAGAGTCATCGGCCGCGCCGTCGAGGCGGAACGGGGCCTAGTCATGAGGCGTGGGGACGAGCTTGTGCCTTTGTCCCCTTTTGCCCAGGACGAGATCGCCAAGCTTTTCTGTTGAAAGAATCGGAAGGTCGAGGCCTTCCCGGTGCCGCGCCTTTTGAACCGGTCCGGCATGAGCTAAGCGGAAGAATGTGACGTTCGTCGCTTGCCACTTCCTTCGGGGTCCCGCGAGGGGGCGGACCGCCTCCGGCTCCATGTTCGCCGAATCAGGGTGCGAGAAAGAGACGTGGCAAGATGGGCGCCTACCAGTGTGCCGAACACAGCGCTGCTGTAGAGCAGATAGAGGGCATGGAGGGCAGCCGCCCCGGCGGCAAAGCGAACCCCACCGTGCCGCGCAAAGAAGTGGTATAGCTTAGCATTCAATGCCACCAGCAGCATTAAGCTCAAGAGCCCAAGTACCCCCGTCCAGGCTTGCCAGAAGCCAAAGAGCAGACCAAAAAGTCCCCCCCAAGCTGCTACCGCACTCACACGTCCGGCAGCGCTGAGATTCAGGTCGGAAGGGAGGCTCTTTTCGCGCAGGATGAGGCGTGTCCACGGGACGGCTCGGTCGCGGATATCCGAGCGGAGTAGCCCTGCTAAGGTCCAGCGCTTGAGATGGGTGACCTGTACGTCATGGCACAGGCGGAATAGCCCGCACTGCGTAGTCTGACGCCCAGCTCAATGTCCTCGATACAGGGTCTCTCATAGGATTCGTCGAATCCGCCACAGGCGAGAAAGAGTTGACGACGGATGGCGCCGCATCCTGCCCAGAAGGTCGATGCCCGCCTTTGCCCGTGCTGGTGCACATAGTGGTGGAGGAGGTTCTTGTAGCGGGACACCAAACCCTCCGCCTGTGGCTGGTCGTCGTAGGAGCCGAAGAGAGCATCCAGCTGGGGCTCCTCTGCGAAGGTGCGCTCTATGCGGGCCAAGGTGTCCGAGTGTACGGCGACGTCGGCGTCAACAAAGACCAGCATGTCTCCGCTGGCGGCCTCGGCGCCACGGTTCCGGGCATACGCTGGTCCACGTGGGCCTTGCTCCACCCTGACCAGCCGCACGCCGGCCTGCTGCGCTAAGGCCCTTGAGCCATACGAGGAGGCGTCGTCCACGACAATCAGCTCATCGGGCACCCTCGTTGAGGCCGCAACAGCGGCAAGGCAGTGCTGGAAGATTCTCCCCCGTTGTGGACGGGGATGACGACCGAGAGCCTCATGCGAGACGCCTCGCAAAGTAGGAGAGGGACAGAGTGGCTACGAATGGACCGGGGATCATCCCACGCCGGTAGAGCTCCAAGGCTGCCTGGAACAATCGGGCCAGTGGGGTAGGATGGTCGGCGCTCGACTGCATCTCCGCAAAGCGCCGCAACGCAAGCGGCTCGGCGATCAGCCGCGGCGCGAGGCTCTGGCGCTCCGCTTCATCGAGAATCCAGGCGATGCGCGGGCCGATGTGGCGCTCGATAAACGCAGCGATGCGTGTGGCGTCAAGGCAAGCAAATTCCATTGTTCCGCCAAGAACGCCGCCACAGTTAGTCACAAAATCCGGCAGGCACAGTATGCCCCGTTCGAAGAGGATGCGCTCTGCCCCCGGTGTGACGGGGTTGTTCGCGCCGGGGCACACCAGGCGTGCGGTGAGGCGCGGGGCATTGCCCTCGTGGATGCTATTGTGGCGTGCGCAGGGGCAGAGGATATCGACCTGCAGTTCCAAAAGCGCCGCTCGGTCTATGCGCTCCGCGTCGGGATAGCGGTCTACAACAGCCTTGCCCGCATTGGTGGCCAGTTCGCGCAGCCGGCCTACGTCCAGCCCGTGGGGGTTATAGATGGCCCCTTCCGTCGTCGAGATCGCCACGATGCGGGCACCCGCTTGGGCAAGGAGGCTGGCAAGCGGAGCACCCACTTTGCCAACACCCTCAATGGCTACTCGACTGCCAGCGAGCGAAAGCCCGAGCCGCGGCGCAGCCTGTTTTTATGCCCGCCACCCCCGTCAGTGCGGTGTAGTATCCCGAATGCGTGCCACGAAGCTCGCGTCGCTTGGGTCTTACTCCGACTGATTCGAGCACATAGCGAATGTCGGCGTTGTCTGTGCCCATATCTGTGCCTGGGACGTAGATGCGCCGGCGCAGGAGGGGCGCAATAGCCTGCGCGAATTCGCGGAGGCGCTGGCGGCGCACCTCCTGGGGGGCCTCAGGATCGCCCCGCACCCCAGCCTTTGCGCCACCCTGTGGCAGACCCAGAAAGCCATACTTGAGCGTCATCGCCCGCGCTAAACCCCTCATTTCAGGCTCGTCGATGTCGGGCAGCATGCGAAGCCCCCCACAGGCACGCCCTCCCACAGTCGAGTCGATGACAAGAAGGCCCAGTACTTCGAAATGCCTGGTCACGGCACAGACGAGTTGAGGACAGTCCATTACGTGGGCTCTCGCTTGGTTGCTTTCCCGGCGACGAAATACCCTGACAGAAAACGCGTGGGCCAGCGTGCCAGGCGCTCGAAAGCCATCAGCGTCCGCAGGAAGTGGGTCTGCGCTGCCAGGGAGGCGAAACGTTGAAGAAGGCCCGCCATAGCCACCGCGAGGAAACGTGGACAATGCATCACGGCACCGACCTCATTCGGTTCCAGCCCAGCGGCCCCTACAAGGCGAGGCAGTCCTTTAGGGCCGGACGTCACGCCAACGTAGTAGGGAACAAGGCCCATTCGGTCCAAGAGGCGAAATGGCAGTGCCTGCCGCAAGGCAATGGCCGGGTTGGCCAGATTGTCCATCGTCAGAAGCAGGGTGCCGCCCGGCCGCAGTACTCGCTGGAGCTCCTTCAGACTGGTGCTGATTTCATCAACAGACCTGAAGTGGTCTAGCGGCGAATTGGAGAAAACGGCGTCAAAAGAATTGTCAGCGAAGGGGAGATACCGCACATCGGCAACCAGGGCGTTGCACGCTGGCCACTCACGCCGCGCACGTCGCGTGGTCAGCGGTGATATGTCTATCCCCACCACCGTGCGCGCCTTCCTTGCGAGGGCAGGGTAGACGCCATCTCCAGTCGCCTCGTCGAACAGATCAGTCTTGAGCAGGCGCCCAATCGGTTCGGGTAACCACTGTGTCACCAGCGCGGAGTTTACCGCATCGCTGTGTCGTCGCCAGAGGGAATGGGGACTGTTCTCTTCCCACGCCCCAGCCACAGTCGTCCAGTAGAGTTTCTCGGAGAGCACAGGGATGCCCCCCTGCCGATTCGTTGCAACAACTAACCACCGCGCCTGACTGTCAGCGTGAGCCTGATAACCTCGGCCCCCCTAGCACAGCGGAGTATCGACTCTTCCCGTCCGGTCCTTTTCAGAGCAAAAGCCACCGCCACAGGCACCCTAGGAGCGATAATAGGGCACGTCTGGAGCCGTCGCAAGTTGCCGCGCCAGGCTCAACGCCTGGGCCATCACCGCGTCCATGTTCATGTAGGTGAATGTGCCTGTACGCCCCAGGATGGACAACCCTGGCCACTTGGCTATCGCCTGCCGGGCGCTTTTCACTAGCTCGCAGTACCCTTTTCTGTAAACAGGATAAGCATGCGGTACACGCACAAAATGGATACTCTCTACCCGCCCGGTGTCAAATAGATCGAGAGCCTCGAGGTCTGACAAGGCCCTCCTGGCTATCTCCGCATCAGGAGTCTGCCAGACCGGGTCCCCTTCGGAGCAGAATATCTCCAGGCACAGAGAGGTCTTGCCGGCTGGTACCATGTGGGGGCTCCAGTTGCGAGGCTCATGCATGCGGCCGAACAAAACGTGGGAGTCGGGGAAGTACGTCCAGGTGTCAGAGCTCACGGGCGGGCCATCGATCTCAATCATTACGCAGATGATGCCCCGGTAGTTTAGGCTCTGGAGAAGGCCCTGCGTCGCCTCCCGGTTCGGCAGCATCGCCAGCAAGGAAGTTACCGGAATGATGGAAACGATGCGCTGTCCAGTAACGACTTCTGTTCGGCCAGCCCTTTGGTACCAAACACGCCAAGACTTGCCTTGATCGTCAAATCCCAGCTGAACGACGAGGCTGTTGACGCGGATGTCCACCAACTCCGTGGCCTGTGCCTGTGCAGCGAGCGATTCTGCAAGCCCGCCAATCCCCAACCTAGGGTACAGGAAGCTGCCGGCAAGAGTGGCGAAAGGAGATTTGCCCCGGAAAAGGCTGCCTCTAACGGCGGCCGTCAAGCCAGGGACCCTTATGCGTTGTCCTGCCCAGTCTGAGGACAGTTCGGAGCAAGGGATCCCCCAGAGCTTTTCTGTCTACGGCCGGAAATAGATCTCGTAAAGTCTGCGACCGAAGCGCCGTACCACCCAGTCCTCAAACGTATCCTCAGGATGGGTTCTTCTGCAGAGAAAAGCACTAAGGTAAATGGTCAGGATGTGAGAGGTTTCTCGGAAGCCGAAGGCGCCGAGCACATTGGGCAGACGCAGGGGATAGTCGATGTAACGGGTGCCGAGCCGAATACGGCTGCGCCTGACCACCCTGCGCAGGCCCTCGCCGAGAGACTCTGTGACCAGTTTCGTGACCTCGGGCCAGGAGCTGAGAAAGCGGTGTCCGCCCAAATCGAAGCGGTAATCGCCAAAGACGTGGGTGCGCGCCAGACCGCCCACCTGTGGCTCGGCTTCGAGGACCACAACCTTCCGCCCCAGGCGGCCCGCCTCCAGGCCGAAGGTCAGTCCCGCCAGCCCGCCGCCGAGGACGACGAAATCAACGTATTCGCCCCTCATACACCAAACCTCCTGGCCTCCAGGTCCCTCTCGGACCGGAGCAAGGCGCCACCACGCGTGGTGTGCTGGGCAGCGCTGTCTACCACTGGCGAAGCGAGGGTGATGAGGCTAAAGCTGGCGTTCGGTCGTTCCCGCAGGCAAGAATGGGGCATCTTGCTTCGGTTTCCTTTAGAAGCACGCCACTTTTTTTATAGAAGCATAGAGCTACGCATGCGTAGGCGAAAACGGAAGGAAGAGAAAGGTACGTTGCACGCGGCACGCAGCAGGGTGAAATTTCAAGAGCGCAAGCCTGAGCTGCATTGAGGGCATCGGGGCGAAGAGGTGTCACCTAGGTGGACTTTCGGCGGTTGGGCGGTCCGCATCTCCTTGGGCACAAAAAAGATGGGCGGCCTGAGGTGCAGATGTGCGCGGCGGGCGGTGCAATTGTTGGTGGGATTTGCGGAACAAGGAGGGATTGCCGGTCCCGTACGGGCTGTACCTGTACGTGGTGGAGACGCCTGAGGGGCTGACCCACCGGGGGAAGTCTGCGCTGGTGGGGTAGGAGGCCTAGGGGGTGTTCACGAGGCGAAACCGGTGTGGAGACGGTGGGAAGATTCCTCTTGACAATCGGGGGCTCCGTGGCTAAATTAGATACAGAGGATTTCGTTAAGCCGTGCTGCGTCCCCAGCCGCCGGCGACAGCAAGGATTAGGGAGGAGCTGAAGGGGTGGTGTGATGTGGAGGAGGTGCCTGATGTGGTGCGTGGGAGCCGTTTTGGTGAGGCTGGCGCTTCTTCCGCGGTGGGCCCACGCCGGGCCAGGTGGCCCACCAGGTCCTCGTCTCTATGAGGGTGGCCGTGTACTGGGACAGGCGCGCTGGGGAGGTGTGTGGCGTGATTTTCGAGGACCAGGATTTTGAGGGCTCCCGCATCTACCCCGGCGTGATGGACCCAGCGGAGAACAAATTCGCGACCATGGAGGTGGCGGGGTAAGTTTTGTACCGGGGCACAGTTTGGCTTGCGAGACGGCTGCTGCGGGCTTGACCCGGAGTGCCCGGATCTGGACCCGGGTTCGGAGACGTGGCTTGTGCACACGCGGAAGGACACGGACCTGGTTAATCGGGTGAGTTGTTGGTGCACTGTGGGGGCTATGATCGGGTGTAGTGAGGTCGAAGACGTATGGTGCGGCAGAGCCGCTGCCGGGTGCCGTGGGGAACGGTGTGAGTGCGGATGAGGGGGTGCGAATAGGCGGGGACCCCGCCGTGGGCTCGGAGGGGCGGTGTATGGTGAGGATGTGGCTTCGGGAGGAGGTGGACGGGAAATGAGGGGCAGTAGTGTCTGGCGCATCTCATTAACAGGAGGTTCATATGGGCCTCAGAAGCATGTTGCCAAAGGGGGCAATCGTTCTTCTTGCAGTTGCCGCTGGTTCTACTTTAAACTGGGGCGCGCGCTCGACTGCCGGAAACGTGGAGGGGTACACCTACTACTGGGACGCGTACAAGCAGCGTTGGCTGGCGGCTTCGGGGGCAACAGTCACAGCGTACCACCAGGGTCAGCAATGCGGGCAGACCGTGAGT
Organism: candidate division KSB1 bacterium; assembly: GCA_034506335.1. Classification (NCBI taxonomy): domain Bacteria; kingdom Pseudomonadati; species Candidatus Zhuqueibacterota bacterium. The sequence continues at coordinate 77,635 of JAPDPR010000001.1, read as the reverse complement.
GACCACAAGGGATGGTACAACGTCTGCGTGACGATCTGCTGCCAGCAAGGGCCACTGGTCCGGGTGGAGGCCACCTACCAGGGGATGAGCGACTACTTCGAGACAGAAGATGCCTGCGACAGGGTTTTGAGGCACGACTTCTACATGGACGGCTGGCACAAGATCGCTCCGCCTGGACATTAGTGAACACGATAACCCTTTCGACGCACGCGGCGATCAAGCAGAGGGAACTCGAATGGAACTGCTTGCCGTGAGAGCCCGCTGGCCATTCGTTTTCGTTATGAGCGTGTATTGCGGAGCCTTGGGCTTGCCCGGGTGGACGCAAGTGAGGTACGGTCCCGATTTCGCGGTTGGGATAAAGGATGTGGGCCAGCTCCACAGCATTGCGATGACCAACGGCTGGTTGTCCTATCCACCGTTCAGGGGAGGAGTACCCCTGCGGGATCAGTCTTACAAAGGCTACACCGAGCTCTTCGTGTACGTAGATCTTCTGCTCGGCGTTCCCGAGGGTCCGTGGACGCCCCGGCTCTTCGATATCGAGAAAGGCGACACGGTCAGTCTCGGGCCTGCTGTGGCCGAGGGAATATCTGCAATTAAGCCCACGGAAGCGGACTGGGGCCCCTGCGCTGGTTCGCGCGGCAAGTACTTCTCGGGAGATTTACTGCTGGGGCACCTCTTTCCCACTGCTATTGACCCGCAACTCGCGATTATGGCGACTTCCACCCTTCCCCAGACCTGGCCATGGGACTTGTACGGGTTCCGCAAGTGGCCAGGCTCATGGGCCAGAGAGCCCCACACTGGCAAAGCGCTCCCGGGGACCTTCATCTCTGACAAAGAGCTATTTTTCTGCTTTACCGACGAGAAATATGCCGATCGCACTTTTAGGGGGGCGCGGAGCTACGCAATTGGCGCCAAGGTCGAGTGCCAGGTCCATGCCTTTGGTGATTCCTACGCGGAATGTGCCACTTTCTACGAGATTAGTGCTATTAACGCCTCCCCCCACGACTACTGGGGTGTGTTTGTTGGAGTGTTCACATACGTGGAGGCTGGGCCCTATTACTACGAGGGGGAAACGGTGGACTACCTGCTGCAAGAGACTCAGGGAGGGCAGAGCATCGCGTACCACATGGGGTACTGGTATAAGCAGCCGGAGGTAATTGCACGGATGCGAGAGCGGGCTCGCGATCCGTGTCTGCAAGTACCCCACGTTGCGGCGGCATGGCTGGACACGCCTGTGGCTGCCCCCGACGGGGTTGATAACGATGGTGATGGACTTGTGGACGAGCTCGAGGGGGAGAAGGCAGGTCTCAGCGGTTTTCATGTGTGCCAGCCTTACCAGCACCGTCATGCTGGCGACCGGGTCGAGCTTGTCGATTACTTGGAGCGCAGCGACAGGGACCTGTGGATGTACAAAGTTCTTAGTGGCGATACCTGTGGGCTTTCGGCCGAGCTAAAACAGGCCTTTTTCCTCCCTGATGCCCATGGGGTGCTGAACCCGCGTTTCGACGCCCGCGGGGCTCGGCCGCCCTTTCCAGAGTATACCGCCACCAACTGTTTCCTGATCTCCTCAGGTCCCTTTGACTGGCGGAAGGGTGATACGCTTCACTTTGTGTGTGCTCTCGTGTTTGGGGACGACTTGGAGGGCTTGAAACGAAACGTGCGCACCGCGCGGAGAATGTACCAACTAAGCTATCAACGCTCCGGGCCACCCCCTGCACCGCAGGTCTCAGCGGTGCCCGGTGATCGAAAGGTGACCCTCTATTGGAGCCGCCACCCTGAGGAGGCAAAAGACCCAATTTTCGGATATCAGGATTTTGAAGGGTATCGGATATATCGCGCCGAAGTGGATCCCTCGGAAGGGGGGTGGGGGCAGGAAATCCGCGATGCGGAAGGAAAACTTCTCGGCTATCGACCGGTAATGCAGTGTGATCTACCTGACGGCTACTATGGACGGGATCCAGAGTATCCCCACTTCAACCTTGGCTCCGAGACCGGCCTGGTCCATTCATGGACTGACACGGGACTAATCAATGGCATGACCTACTGGTACAGTGTCTGCGCCTATGATCGGGGGGTGAGAAAAGATTCGGTTTATAACCCGGAGGGGTGGCCACCGCTCCGTTCGCTAGAAAGCCCTTGGGGGACAGACCCCGAGTTCGACTGCAATGTGGTGCGCGTTGTTCCTGGTCTACGGCCATCAAACTATGCCAATCCCAGGACTGAGGTGCTTCCGCTTCCCGGAACCCTTGGCAACGGTTCCATAGGTGTTGAGGTTGTAGATGATCTTCGGGTGAGTGGCCACACCTATACAATTAGCTTCGAAGACACTTCTGGGGGGCATGCCACATACTGGGTGCACGATGAAGACACAGCGGTGTGGCTTCTCCAGCGGGTGAGGGAGACGGCGGGGGAGGAGGGTCCTATCTTTGACGGACTGCGGCTCTGGGTAGAGCGGTTTGACACGGTGGGGGTGTGGCAGGATAGCACAGGGTGGTGGCGGGGAGGAGAGCGTTCGCCGTGCAGCTGGCGGATTAGTGGTCGGCGGGTTGGGGCGCCACCGCGGGCCAACTATGAGATTCGGTTTCAGGCGGAGGAGGAGCGTGGGTATGCCACAGGCAAGCGGGCGCCATTTAGTATTTGGAATGTGACGACGGGCCAGAAGGTGGAGTGGGACATTCTGCGCGACAGTGGGGAGGACAGCACTGAGGAGATGAGGTCCACCTGGACCAGCGGTGATTGGATATGGACGCGGGAGGAGGTAGAGGGGAGGAAGAGGCACACCTGGACGTTTGTATTGAGCAGGGCGAAGGAGGGTGAGGATGTGCCGCCGGGGGTGGGGGATGTGGCGCGGATCGTGACGACCAAGCCGTTTCGGGTGGGGGATCGGTTTAGTTTGGTGACTGCGGCGGTGGGAGAGCGGAGGGCGGCCCGGGATGACTTGGCGGGGATTCGTGTGGTGCCGAATCCGTATGTGGGTGGAGCGGGATGGGAGCAAGGTGGAGAGGATCGGCGGATATGTTTTGTCAACGTGCCGTCGCGGTGTGAGGTGCGGGTGTACACGGTGGGTGGGGATCATGTGGTGACGCTGCGTCATGAGAGTGTGGAGCGGGGCTACTGTTGGTGGGATTTGCGGAACAAGGAGGGGTTGCCGGTGGCGTATGGGTTGTACCTGTACGTGGTGGAGACCCCTGAGGGGTTGACGCACCGGGGGAAGTTTGCGGTGGTGAGGTAGGGCCGTGTTCCGCAATTGGGGAAGATCCGGTGCTATGCAATCGGTGCCGGCCCTGATGGAAAACCTCGTTCCCTTCGTAGGAGGGTGCCAGTGATGAAAAAGGTGTTGCTGATGCTCATCCTTGGGGGCGTAGCCGGAGTGCCACAGGCACAGGAGATCAGCCGCACAGGTACCTCGGCTGCCCAATTCCTCAAGCTGGGTGCGGGAGCGCGCGCGGCAGCCTTGGGTGATGCCTTTGTCGCCTTTTCCGGCGATGTGAGTAGCCTCTACTGGAACCCCGCGGGAGCGGCCGGCATGCAGCGCCGCACCTTGCAGGTCTCCTACGGCGCTCTATATCTGGATTTGAGTTATGGTTTCGTCGGCTACATTGAACCCTTAGGTGGGCTTGGTATTCTCGGTTTGCAGGCCTGTTACCTGCACGCGGGTGAGATGGAAATCACCACTCTCCAGGAGCCCAACGGCACAGGGGAATTCTATAACATTCACAGCCTGGCAATGGGGCTCAGCTACGCCCGAGCGCTCACGGACCGTTTGGCGGTGGGCATGACGGCCAAGTTTGTCCAGGAGGGCATCTACAACGAGACCGCCCAGGCTTTGGCCTTCGACGGCGGGGTGCAGTTCGCCACCGGGTTATTTGGCACCACCTTGGGCGTGTGTTTGTCCAACTTTGGTGGCAAGCTCCAAATGCATGGGGAGGACCTCTGGGTGGACTTGCCCACCGTGCCGGGGCAGGGGTATGGCGGCCAATATCAGCTCCGCACGGAGCGGTGGCCGTTGCCGGCCTCAATCCGCTTGGGCGCGATGACCGAGCTCCTTGGGCCGGGCGGCCAGCTGGCTACTAGCGCCAATGACCGTCTGCTTGTAGGCATTGACTTTGTTGATGCCAACGACGCCCCCATCAGGGCGAATCTGGGTGCCGAGTACTGCTGGCGGCAGCTTTTGGCGCTCCGCCTGGGCTACCATAGTGGCTACGACACGCCTCGCCTCAGCTTGGGCGGGGGCCTGCACTACCGTCTAAGCTCCTGGAGCTTGCAATTGGACTATGCCTTCGTGGACTACAAGGACCTAGGGGGGACGAACCGTTTCACTATCGGAGTGGCGTTTTGAAAAACCTTCGTCCATCGCCTGCCGTGCTCCTGGTGGCGCTGTTAGCCCTGACCTGCGAGGAGAAGATCCCTGAGGGCCCACCGCGCACCCAGGTACTCAAGGCCCATCTGTCTACCACCTTCGGACAGACCGCGTTCCCGCAGCCGCCTGATTTTGAGGACCGCTACAAGATGGACAAAGTGCCTGCAGAAGAAATGACCCTTCTCAGGCAATGGAAGGTGCTTTATCGCATAGCGGTAGAAAATGTCTTCGACGAGACCATCGACGGGACGAAGTGGATCAAGGTGACGCTGCGCATATGGCCGCGCGACGGAGGAGGATGGAGTAAGACGCTGACCTACGCGGACACCACAAGCACCGAGAGCCTGGTCATTCACCCCGGGCATACCTACGTCCTTTACACAGAAGACAAACTCATCTGGGACCAGACCAACTCGGAGGGCAAGTCCATCCATCGCTACGAGCCCTATCAACTCACAATAATCCTGAGCAGGACGGTGGACCGGATAGTGTTTGACCCTGAGACACGGGAAAAGAAGATCGTGCCATGGACTTATTGCCGGACCCTGCGCACCGTGACGCTGGACTCGCTCGTGGCCTTCGATCCACCTATTGTCGTGAGGGCAAAGGCCAGCGTGCAGCTGTTCCGCGAGTATCCCCCCATCGAGACGGATGAGATCGAAGTGACGATCTTCTACCTGTTCCCACACGGCATGACGCCCAAGTACTGGTGCGCGGAAGGCCCTGCATCGGCAGGAGGATGAATGCGCAGGCTTTGCGTGTTGCTCGTTGCACTGCAGTTGCTTCCCGCAGCAGGGCTGGTAGCGGGGACCACCGGGACGCTCACTGGCACTGTGGTGGACAAGAGTACCGGGGATCCTCTCGTGGGGGTGAACGTGGTGGTACTGGGTACTCCCTATGGTGCAGCCACGAACAGCGATGGCCGTTTCTTCGTCTACCACCTGCCGGCGGGCACCTACACGGTGCGGGTCACCATGATCGGCTACGTGCCCTGCGAGGTGCGTGACGTGCGGGTGGTGATGGACCTGAAGACAACCATTCACGTGGCTCTGGAGCCACAGGTCCTGGACCTTGGCCGGACGATCATTGCCACGGCGGAACGGCCTCTCATCCAGCGCGATGTCACCGGCAGCACGCACCTTGTGGCCGGGTCAAAGTTGGATGACCTGCCCGTAGACTCCTTCCGGGACCTGCTCACCCTCCAGCCCGGCGTGACCGCCGACGGTCACATTCGCGGCGGACGGGAGACAGAAGTGCTCTACTTGGTCGACGGCCTGCCCATTCAGGACGCAATGATGGGCGGCCAGAGTAGCGACCTGCCCAACGCCTCGGTGGTAGAAGTCACTGTCCAGACCGGAGGGTTCGATGCCGAATACGGCAACGCTATGTCCGGCATCGTCAACGTGGTCACTAAGAGCGGCACGGACCAGGCGCAAGCGTGGCTGCGCATGCTGGACGACCGGTTGGGCATCGAGGAATCCAACCACCTGCGCGAATATGAGGTCCTGGTGTCCGGGCCCTTGAAGAAAGAGCGAGCAACCTATTTTCTCAGCTCCAACCTCCGCTTGTCCGATACCCGGTGGTGGCAGGACATGGTGCCAGTATTCGGCTCTCCTATCGAGAGGAACCTGAACGTGGTGGGCAAGGTGAACGTGGACGTAACACCGGATGTGCGCACCATGTATCAGGTCCTCTATTCGGATTGGGATTGGCGCGACTACGAGTACCGCTGGCGCTACAACTTGGTGGGCTTGCCGCCGCGATGGAAGCAGTCCTATCGCCTGAGCGCGACATTCACGCACACGCCGACGCAGTGGCTCTTCTATACCCTGAGCCTGAGCCGCTATTTTGTCCACCACCGGATGGGCGAGGGTGACAAGACCCGAGTGGACCCTTCCCAGGGCTTTCAGTACGAACTGCCCTGGTACTACTTCATCATCTCCGGCAGGCGGCTCTGGTGGCAGGAAGCGCGCCAAACGACTTACATCGCCAAGGCCGACCTCACCGCCCAGCTTGGCGAGATTCACCAGATCAAGTGCGGAGGCGAGCTCCAGTACTTCGACCTCTACAATGACCTGGTCAAATACGAACCGCAGAAGACCTTCTGGGGCCGGCCTCTGATCGATCGTCCGCTCCTGAATTTCAGCAGTACATACCGTTACCGCCCTTGGCAGGCGGCCTTCTATGTGCAGGACAAGATCGACAACGGAATCTTTGTCGCCAATGTGGGCGTGCGCTACGATGTACTCAATCCACGCGCCGAACGTCCCGTGGTGGAGTGGATCCCTGTCACCCAGGAGGAGTTTCGGCAGGAGGTGAAAGCCTGGGTGCCGGCCTCGGTGAAGCATCAACTCTCGCCGCGCGTGGGCCTTTCCTTCCCGGTGGGTACCTCGGGGTTTTTCTTTGTGAATTTTGGCTACTTCTTCCAGGTGCCCCTTTTTGACTACATGTACACCGGCTTGCATTTTGACCTCAAGAAGGGCATTCGCCTGCTTTACGGCAATCCGGATCTGAAGCCCGAGCGCACCAAGGCCTACGAGTTCAGCTACAAGCACGCCGTGCTCGAGGAGATGGTGCTGTCGCTGACCTACTTCCAGAAGGAGATGACTGGGTTGGTGGACACCAAAACCTTTTTGGCTACCGACTCAAAGGCAGAGGACGACGGTTTTACCCAATACGTGAACCTGCCGGCAGCGCGTTCCAGCGGTCTTGAGGCGGTGGTGGAAAAGCGCTACAGCTCCTACTGCTCTGGCAAGATCAGCTACACCTACATGATCGCGCGCGGCTACAGTGGCAACGCGGAACAGGGGTTGAACTACTTCATGTGGGGCTTTGAAGTGCCGAACCAGGAGTACTACCTGAGCTGGGACCAGCGGCATACACTGGTTGTGGAGGGATTCGTGGGCAAGCCACGCAACTGGGGGATCAATGTAGTATGGCGCTGGAACTCGCCGCGGCCTTATACCTACTACCCCTCCCGCACCGGCATTCTGCCTGACCTCTCCACTAAACTCACCCCCAACAACCGGCGCATGCAAGAGGTGTCTTACCTGGACGTCAAGTTCTCCAAGGACCTTCGCCTTGCCGGTTGGGCGACGTTGAGCTGTTACCTTGACGTGCGCAACATTTTGGACCGCGCCAACATCTTGTGGGTGGCCTCGGATGGCAAGCCAGGTGGTGAGCTGGGCGATCCCAGTGCCTGGGACGTGGGCAGACGAGTGAACTTGGGCCTGCGGGTCGTGTTCGGAAAGCAGAGATAAAGACTGGGCTAGCCAGGGGAACCATCGCTCTTACCACGCCGCCCAGCCTTTGAGGCGCTCACCGCTGATAGACGCTGATGGTGAGCCAATGTTGCCCCAGGCAAAAGTCCGAGACTGTCTCGAACAGGCCTGCAGGGTGGCGAACTCGTTTGCGAGGACCGAAACGAGTTGATCGCCGAAGATCAGCGGTTGTATGGTTTGCCAGAAGCGAGGCGCTCCCTCCTACCCATCTGCGGGAGGGCGCGAACGCTTCTCCGCTACCTCTTCAACCACCCCATCAGCTCCCCCAGTGCCATGCAGTTCAGCACATCCTGTGGCTCCAGCCAGCCGCGGCGGGCAGTGGCAAGGCCGTAGGCCATCCATTCCAAGTTCCCCTGGCGATGCGCATCCGTGGAGATGGCCACCTTCACGCCCTTGTCCTTGGCCTTCCTGCAGTGGAGGTCAGAGAGGTCCAGTCGTTCGGGGTAAGCGTTGAGCTCTAAGGCCTTGCCGTTGGCGCGGCAGGCGTCGATGAGGCGGTCGATGTCCACCTGGTAGGCCTCCCTGCGCCCGATGAGGCGGCCGGTGGGGTGCGCGAGCACATCCACCACGGGATTTTCGATGGCGCGGACGATGCGTCGGGTCATCTCCTCGACGCTGAGGGTGAAGCGGGTGTGCACGGCCGCCACGACGATGTCCAGGCGGGCCAAAAGGTCCTCGGGCAGGTCCAGTGTGCCGTCCGGGCGGATGTCGACCTCGATGCCTTTTAGCAGGCGAAAGGGGTTACCTTCGGCGGCCAGGCGTTGGTTGAGAGCGTCGATTTCGGCCATCTGCGCCAGGAGCCGCTCCGGGGTCAGGCCATTGGTAATGCCCACGGTGGGCGAGTGGTCGCAGATGGCGAGGTAGGCGTAGCCTTTGCCCTGGGCGGCTGCAGCCATGGCTTCGATGGTGTCGGCCCCGTCTGTCCAGTCAGAGTGCACATGGAGGTCGCCGCGCAAGTCTTCCTGCGAAACTAGGCGCGGCAGACGTCCCTCGGCAGCGGCCTCGATCTCTCCCTGATCTTCCCGCAACTCGGGAGGAATCCACGGCAGCCCCACGGCGGCAAAAACCTCCTCCTCGGTTGCGCCGCCGACCAGCTCTTCGCCCCTGAATACCCCGTACTCGTTGATCTTCAGGCCGCGGTCCACGCCCAGCGAGCGGATGTGGATATTGTGCGCCTTGGAACCGGTGAAGTAGTGTTGCGCGGCGCCAAAGCTTTCGGGCGGCACCACGCGCACGTCCACCTGGAAGCCGTCTCTGGTGACCACGCTCGATTTGGTGCTTCCCTTGCTGAGCACCCTGTCGACTTCGGGCAGATGGGTGAACGCCTCCATCACCGGTTCCGGCTCTGTGGACGCCACGAGGATGTCCACGTCGGCAACCGTCTCCTTCATGCGCCGCAGTGAGCCGGCCAGCGAGGCCTGTTGTACCTCTTTCACCTCCAGCAGGCGCTCCACGATGGCCTTTGCCTGCGGAAGCACCAAGCCCAGCGGCATCCGCTCCTGGAAGCGGAGGACCTGGTCGATCCCTTCAAGGATTTTTTGCTCGGACTTTTCCCCCAAGCCAGGCAGTGCGCGGAGCCTCCCCTGCTCGGCAGCCTGCTTGAGTTGCTCAATGGTGCTCACCCCCAATTGGTCGTAGACCAGGCGGACGTGTTTTGGCCCCATGCCAGGGACGCGGAGAAGGTCCGTGAGCTTGGCATAGGGCGACTGCTTAAGTTCCTCGTAGTAGCGCAGGCTGCCGGTGGTGAGCAGCTCGGTAATCTTCTTGGCGATTGCCTCGCCAATGCCCGGTAACTCGCGCAGCTGTCCTGGGTCAGCAAGGGTACTCACCTCGTAGGTAAGACCCTCCAGAGTCTGGGCTGCCCGCACATAGGCCCGCACTTTGAAGGGATTCTCACCCTGGATGTCCAGAATGTCGGCGATGTGCAGCAGGATGCGCGCAATCTCGTGGTTCGTCATGGGCTCCTCCTGCTTCGTTGGGCAGCTGTCCTTAGTGCTCGGCTGTGGACAGGCCACATGAGAGCGGTTATGCCTCCGCTCTTCAAGTGGGCCTCTTCTGCACAAGTGGCACCTTCACTTGTGCCAGGTACACGGCCGCCTTTCCTTCATGGGAGGAGTAGTAACTCACCCACAGTGTGTCCTTGTACCAGACCAGACCTGGGTAGCTCGTATCGCCCCCTGAGGGGAGAGTGAGGCACTCGGTGAGCCTCCCCTGGCGGCGATCCACCCAACAGAGTGCGGTGCGCTGGCGCTCATCGTAGAGGCGCACAGCTGCCAGCAGTCGTCCGTCCGGAAGGCGCAGCATGTGCGGACCGCCGATCCGCGCACCAAGTGGCACCCAGCGCCAGTCGGTGTAGGGCGGTGCAGAGATGCCCAAAAGCCCTTGCTCAGGGTCCCGGCGCAACAAACACACCGCAGTGTCGTTCTCGACAAAGACAATGGATGTTTCGTTTGCATAGTCGCGGTCGTACAGCGTGGACACGAGGGTGCTAAACTCACGCCCGTCTCGACTGGTGTAGAGCCGTATGTTGTGACGGGCCCCACAGGAATAACCGATGCCGTAGCAGAGGCCCTTGTGCCAAGTGACGCGCCAGAGCCAGTAGTCTGGATCGGCCACCTTGGTTGGACCGCGCCACCGTCCGCCGTTGTCGGAAAACCAGACCATGGTTTCAAACGTGTGGGGCTCGGTTTGGCGACGGGCACCGGCAATGAGCATGAGAATTCCTTCAGGGGTGACTGAGAGCTTGCCGTCTCGCAGGTCTGCGCCTGGTACCTCCAAAACGGCCATGGAATTCCAGTGCCGCCCGTCCTTTGAGCTCAAAACGCGTAGGATTCCGTCGAAGGAGATGTGGTCCTCGCCCTCGCGACAGACGAGGTACCACCTACTACGGAAGCGGATGAGGTCGGTGAAGGCATTGTGGGGTGCTGTGTCCCAAATGCGCTGCACGCTCAGCAGTTGCACTTCCTTTTTGTCTGCCGCACTTCCGTGAGCGCCTCCCGAAAGGGCGCAGCAGATACAAACCAGGGAAACGAACACGCCGAGCCTGCGTACTCGTTTCATTGCCTTCCTCCGGCCCGAATACCAGAGTCCTCATAGGAGTTGTTCTGGCTGCTTCGCCACAATTTTATGCATTCTCGTGTTGAAAATCAAGAGAAATGGTTGCCCGTCTTGCCCACAGCGGGCAAAAACCTATTGACATTGTTCCGGCAATGGCGTATCTTTGCTACGAAGAAGTGCAGAGGCAGCGGTGACGCATGTGGAGGGGTGAGCTCGGTATGCGGTCTCTGATTGTCTGCGTGCTGGCCCTCAGTGCGGTAGTGGGCGAGGTGGATGGGCAGTCTCCCTCTGTGCTTGACCTGCGGCTGCTCTTTGCGTTTGGCAGCGAAGGCGACCAGGCCGGCCAATTCCGTAACCCCAGCGGCATTGCCATCGACCCGGAGGGCAATGTCTACATCGCCGATACCGGCAACAACCGGGTCCAGAAATTCGATCGGTACGGACGCTTTCTCAGGCAGGTAGGAGGCTTTGGCTGGGGGCGGGAGCAGTTCGATCGCCCGCTGGACGTCTGCGCCTCCACTGGCCTGGACGTGTTTGTGGCCGACTATAATAACGAGCGCATCGAACGCTACGACGCCCACCTGAACTACATTTCTTCCTTCTACTCTGACGACGCCAGCCCGGAGGGGCTCCGCTTCGGTTTTCCCCTGAGCGTGGCCATCTCCACGCACGGTGAGTTGTTCATCGTTGACGGCGAGAATCGGCGGCTGCTGAAGGTCAACTCTTTCGGTACGCCGGAGCTGAGCTTCGGCGACTTTCGCTGGGCGCAGGGGCGTCTGGAGCGCCCGGCGCAGGTGGCAGTCAGCGGCAAAGACCTGGTCTATGCCGCCGACGCAGGCGCCGGTCGAGTGTTAGTCTACGACTACTACGGGAACTTTGTCCGCGAGATCGGGGCCGGTGTGCTCCGGGAACCGGTTGGGGTGGCCGTCGACGTGCGGGGAAACGTGTGGGTAGCCGACAGCGGCAACGATCGGATCGTGGCATTCTCCACGGAAGGGCGGCTTTTAGGGCAGTGGGGCAGCAGTGGGGAAAAGTTGGGGGCCTTCAGGCGTCCCTCCGACGTGACGGTGAGGGCGGGATGGGTCTACGTGCTGGACGGGGGGAACTGTAGGGTGCAGGTCTTTGAAGTCCTCGGGCAATAACACGCGCCCCTCACGAGCTGCTGCATTACCCGCAGGCGGGCGGTGGGCACGCGGGCTCCTAGGGATGGCGCTTCTTCTCGCCATGGTGCAGTTGGGCCTAGCCCAGAGCACCACCCTGTTCGAAAAAGATGTGCTTCTGGTGGCAGATGGCACACGGCTTTCGTTCCCCTTGCCAGACAGCCTCATCGTGGCGGGAAGCGACTCGGTCTGGTTGGACGGACAACCTCTGCAGCGCGCGTTCGACTATCAGCTCGACTATGGCCCTGGTGTGCTTTATCTCCGCACCCTTCCCCATCAAGGCGCAGAAATCCGCCTGGTCTACAGGCGTTTCCCCTACGAGCTGCCGCGCACCTACCAGCGGCGGCCCCTGATTCGCTTGCCCGCAGACTCGGCGGCTCCTCCTCCGCTCCAGCACCCCCCTCCGACGCCGGAAACCTTTGGCGCTGAACTCCAGAAGAGCGGCAGCATCGTGCGTGGCATCACCATTGGCTCAAATCGCGGGCTGAAGGTGGACTCTGGGCTGCGCATGCAGGTCTCCGGCAAGGTCAGCGAAAATCTGGAGGTGGTCGCCTCGCTCACCGACCAAAACACCCCCATCCAGCCCGAGGGCAACACGCAGACCCTCCAGGAGATTGACAAGGTCTTTGTGGAGCTCAAGGGCCGCGATGTGCACGTGACCATGGGCGATTACTACTTGGAGCTTGCCGGACCAGAGTTTGCGCATTACGCGCGCAAGTTGCAGGGCGCCATGGCCACCGTACGTCGCGGTCCGGTCAGCGCCACTGCCTCAGGCGCCGTCTCCCGCGGGCAGTTCCGCACCCAGTACTTCTTGGGCCAGGAAGGGTATCAGGGGCCTTATCAGCTCAAAGGAGATCGTGGCCAGATCGACATCATCGTGCTGGCAGGCACCGAGAAGGTGTGGGTGGACGGCGAACTGATGGTGCGGGGCGAGAACAATGACTATGTGATCGACTACAGCAGCGCCCAGATCACGTTCACCCGGCGGCGCTTGATCACTGGCGACTCGCGCATTACCGTGGACTTTCAGTACTCTGACGAGCGCTTTCGGCGCAACATCTATGCGTTTCGCTCGACCGCCCAGCCATGGGCAGACAAGGTGCAAGTAGGGTTCAGCTACCTCCGCGAGGCGGATGACAAAGACAATCCCCTCGACTTTACCCTCACCGAGCAGCGGCTGGCCGTGCTCCGAGCAGCTGGCGATGACCCGGACAAGGCGTTCGAAGATGGCGCTACCTATGTGGGCCCAGGCAAAGGGCGCTACCTGCGCGATTCCTCGGGGGTCTTCCGTTACGTTGGGGCAGACTCCGGGGCTTACAACGTCTCCTTTTCTGACGTGGGTGAGGGCAAAGGCGACTATGCGTACGCAGGGGCTGGGGTCTATCGCTATGTGGGCCCAGGGGCGGGGCGCTATGCCCCGGTTGTGCTCCTGCCAACGGCCCGCAGCCACGATCTTTTCGGCGCGGATGTGAGCCTTGCCCCGCACCCTGCGGTGCGTCTCAGCGCCGAAGGAGCCATTAGCCGCCTGGACCGCAACAGCTATTCTCCTGTTGATGACGATGACAACCGCGGTCTGGCCTCCAGCTTCAGCCTCCAGCTCAAGCCGGAAAAACTCCGCCTGTTCGGCGCAACGCTAGGGAGCGGACAGCTGGTGGCCAAAGTCCGCCGCGTGGATGGGCGCTTTGCCGATATCGACCGGACGACCGCGGTAGAGTATGAACGGCGCTGGGACCTCCCCGATTCCCTCGGGCGCGAAGAGGTGGTCCAGGAGCTTCAGGGGCAGTACCTGCCATTCAGCGGCCTGGAGCTGCGTGGGGAATACGGGAACATCCGCAAGGGCTCGTCTTTTTCCGCACGCCGCTTTGGATTTCAATCGGCGCTGGCGAGGGCGCGTCTGCCCCGGACCGTTTACCGCGTGGAGTACATCGAACGCGACCAATCCTCTTGGAACCGCTCGGGGACCTGGCTGCGACAGCGTGGCACCGTGGACTACCAGTGGTGGAAGCTACACCCGATTGTGGGCTATGAGAACGAAATTCGCAGGGAAGAGGTAGCCGACACGCTGAACTCTGGCTTCCGCTTCGATGTGTACCAGGCTGGGGTGGAAGTGGTGGGCATGGGCAAGATGACCGGTGGCGTCAAGTTTTCCTACCGCGATGACCGCGATGTGCGTGCCGGAGCGTTTGTCCCCAAATCGGTGGCGGTCACGCAGACCTACCAATGGGCCTTGCAGCGCTGGCGAAGCCTTTCGGCAAGCGCCGAGTTCACGCACCGCGAACGCTCGTACGCCGATCCCCAGCTCAATGACCAGAAGACTGACCTGGCCGAAGTGAAGGCGACGTTCTCCCCCTGGCGCAGGGCGCTGAGCAGCGAATGGCACTATCAGGTGGCCAACACGGCCGTGGCCAAGAAGGAGCGCGTCTACATCAAAGTCAGCCCTGGCGATGGTACCTATCGCTTTGACCCGCAGCTAAACGAGTATGTGCCCGATCCCTTGGGCGACTATGTGCTGCGCACCTTCACCACCGAGCAGTTTGTGCCTGTGGTGGAGCTGCGGACCAGCGCCAAGATTCGCCTTGAACCGCGCCTCCTGCTGGCTCCAGGACCCATGCAGTCGACGTGGAAAGAACGCGCGCTTTCTGCCTTGGCAAGCGAGACCCTGGTGCGCATCGAGGAAAAGAGTCGGGAGTCCGACCCGTGGCAGATCTACCGTCTTAATCTGCGGCGTTTCCAGCGCGACGGGACCACGGTTGCGGGCCTGATCACGCTGCGCCAGGACCTGTTTGTACTCCAGCAGAGCCGCCTCTTCTCCCTCCGCCTCCGCTACCAAGGGCGAAAAGAAAAGAACAACCAGTACCTTGAGGGGGGGCAGGACCAGAGGCTGGAAGAGTGGTCCACCAGGGTAACCTCGCAGCTTGGCCCGCGCCTTGGGCTGCAGGTGGACGCGGCTCAGGAACGGAACACCCGTACTTTCCGCTTTGCCGGCAGGCAAAACCGCGACGTGCGCTCGCGCGGCGCCACAGTCGCTGTCTCCTATCGCCCCAAGCCGGCCCTGGAGCTGGCTCTCAAAGCTAAGGGTGCTGCGCAAGAAGACGTGGCCTTCTCGCCACCGACAAAGGCCCTGTTCGTATCCCTGCAGCCAGGCGCGGTCTATTCTCTGCCAGGCAAGGGGCAGATGCGGGCAGATGTGGAGTGGGTGCAGGTAGGCGTGGAGCCGGCCGGAAGGGTCATCCCTTATGAGGTGGCAGAAGGCAATCAGCCCGGGGCCACGCTGCGCTGGAACCTGGCGGTGGACTATCGGGTGAGCGAAAACGTGCGCGCCTCGCTCAGTTACTCCGGGCGGAGTGAACCCCAGAGGCCCGAGGCTCTGCATGTGGCTAAAGCCGAAGTGCGCGCTTTCTTCTGAGCACAGGATGGCAAGGTATTCCACAACTGCGATTCTCTTGGTTGTCGCGCGTGTATGGCTCGCACCATTGCCATGTCCGACCTGGGCCGGACAGAGTGCACTCGGTCGGGCTATTGGCACATGGGGGACAGGCGATACGACCCGAGCGACTGGCTCAACAGCCTTCCAGTCTGGATCGGCAAAAGTCGTGTCGATCCGCGTTATTGGCAGCCAACGTGTCTCCAATGAACTGGTGACGGAATGGCTGGGCTTGAGCCCGGGCTCTCTCTGGAATGAGCAGGTGGCGCACCAGCGGGCCCGTGCGGTCCTGGAGCACTACCGCCGCGAGGGCTATCCCTGGGCGCGGGTGGACTCGCTGACCGCGCGCTACACGACCGACGGCAGCGGCGTACAGGTGGAGCTCTGGGTACAGGAAGGCCCACTTGTCCGCACAGGCGATATCGTGCTTGCGGGAATCACCGATGAGTGGCGCCAGCGCCTGCTGGCCCGGTTCGATACCCGTCCTGGCCGCCCGTTCTCGGAAGAGGCGCTGCGTCGCGACATCCAGGAAGCCTTGGGCGAACTGGAGAACCAGGGGCGTCCTTTCGCCCGTATCCTCCTGGACAGTCTGAGTGTGCGCCCTGGCGAAGAGTCGCAGCTTTTGGATGTGCACCTGAGCGTCTACCCGGGACCGGAGGTGCGCGTGGAGGAGGTCCGTGTGCGCGGTGCGGTGACCACAAAGCATCAGGTGGTGACGCGCGCCGCAGGGCTCCGGCTAGGGCAGCTCTACAGCCAGCGGCAAATGGACCGCGTGCCTGTTCGCCTCAGGCGGCTGGGATTCATCGAGAGCACTGAGCCACCCATGCCGTTCATAACCGAAGAGGGACGTGGCGGAGTGCTTCTGACCGTGCGCGAGCGCAAGGCCAGCGCGATCGATGGAGTGCTGGGGTACAATCCCGCCACAGGGACACAAAAAGGGTATCTCACCGGCCTCTTAGACCTCTCATTGGGGAACATGTTCGGCACCGCACGGGCATTGCAGGCGCGGTGGCAAAAGCGCGACCAAAAGACCCAGGATCTCCACCTTACCTATCGTGAACCGTGGCTTTTAGGAACACCGCTCAGCCTAGAAGGGAGTTTCGAACAGCTGGTCCAGGATACGACCTACGTGCGCCGGGGCCTTGCCCTGGAGTTTTCACTGCCCGTGGCCGAATGGCTCAGCGCCCGGGTGCAGGTGGGGCGGAGCGAAGTCCTGCCGGACTCTTTGGCCACTGCCCTCATGGGCATGCCCCGCAGCCGCGCACTGTCGCTAGCGGCGGGCCTGGACTATGACACGCGCGACGACCAGCTGAACCCCAGGTCCGGCGTGCGCTACCAGACGGCGGTGTACCTGGACCGCAAGCGCCAGCACGCCTCAGATGCGTACCTGGCGCAGTACGGCCTCAAGCCACGCCTCGACAATCGGCGCGTGGTGATGGATGCCGAATTCTACCTGCAGCTCATGCGCTACCAGGTGATAGCCCTCGGCCTTCACGGACGACAGGTGACCAGCACCCAGGAGCGTATTCCGCTGGAGGATCAGTTCCGCTTTGGCGGCGCCCGTACCCTGCGCGGCTACCGCGAATACGAGTTCCGGGGAAGCAAGGTGGCCTGGGCGAATCTGGAGTACCGCTACCTGCTGGGGAGGCGCTCGCGGGCGTTTGTGTTTCTGGATGGGGGCTACTACTGGCGGGAGGATCAGCCGGATTATGTGAGCGAGGGGTACCGCATCGGCTATGGCTGTGGGGTGCGCATCGAGACTGGCTTGGGGATCGTGGGCGTGGACTTGGGCCTGGGCAAGGGGGACAGCCTCCTTGAGGCCAAGCTCCACGTGGGGCTGGTGAATGAATTTTGACGGAATGGGGGGCCGATTCCTCAAGTTTGTGTAGGCTTCTCCTCTTCGTCTCCCCGGACTTCGGTGCTCAAGGACTTCTTCCGCGGCGAGCCAGCGCGAGGCGACCACGTTGATTGCCCTGCGCCCGGGCCGTAGCAGAAAAGAGGTCGGGGATAGGGCCCTTGGAAAGCGAAGAGGAGGCGACCAAGCTCGCATTGGTTGAGAAAAAGCGCCACAGGCAAGAAAACAACGACCATGGCAACCATAGAGCGCTACGGCTACTACCTCTTCCTCGGGCTTGGGGACTTTGAGGGGCAGCCCCCTCTTGGACCGGAGTGGACCAGCACCTGGGACCTGTCAGCCTGGATGGAGAGGATTGACCGCTTGGTAGAGCTGGGCGCCAACACATTGTTTATCTACCTCCTCGGCCACCATCTGCCCTACCCCAGTAGCCGATTCCCCGCATGCGTAGAAGAGCAGCACCCTAACGTCAGGTCTGAGTTTTTCCATGAGGTGCTCGACCAGTGTGTGGAAAGGGACCTTTACCTTGTGGCCGTCTTTTCCACCACGGGGCACGCCAAGGCGTACACGGCACGTCACCCAGGGCTGGCCATCTGCGACCGAAGCGGGAATCCCCGGGTTGAATCTGGCATCATGTGTCACCACAAGGAGGGCGCGCGCCACTACTGCACGCAGGTTATCGACGAGTGCCTGGATCGATACCACGGGTTCTCAGGTGTGATTTTGCACCCTCCGGAGTTCTTGCAGCCATGCTTCTGCGAAGCCTGCCAAGAGAGTTATCGGCGCATCTACGGAGGAAGCCTGTGTGCAGCCAGCGAAGAAGCGGCCAAGGAATTCTTCATGGCCACGAATCTTTATTTCCAGCGCACTGTACTGGAAGCAAGGATCCGTCGACGGCTGCCAGAGGCCCGCATCATGACGTTTACCATCCCGTGGGTATTCAACAGGCATTTCGCGCAGATCGCGAAAGAGATCGATCCGGCGACGGTCATCGTGCACTGGGACTATGAGTTATCCGACGAACGTGTGGCGGCCCTTCCCTCCCGACTGAAGGAGTACCAGCAGTTTGGCCATGAGGTGTGGTTCATGCCAACCTCTGGTTTTGCCTTCTCACAGGAGCGCAGCCGGGCATCTCAGGCCAGGGCGGTGTTGCGGCAGGTGGAGGGAGCGCTAGATGCCGGCGTGAGGGGGATCGTCTACTTCATGGGGCCCAAGTGGTGGCCGACCGTTGAGGAGACGAGCTTTTTTCTTCACAGAAGGTAGAGGGCGCATCTGCGGTTGAGACCCCGGCAGGTGCTCTGTCAGCGTGTGAAGAGGGAAGCTCGAGGAAGGCAAAGTAGCCCAAGCTGGTCACCCGCCCTCCTGAGTGAGAACACCCGAGTGCAAGGAAAATATCCGGGGATAGCCTACCACAGGCTTAAGCATGCGCTGTGGGTGCGCCGGGTCTGCGCGCAAGCGTGGACGAAGCTCTGGGTGAGCACGTTGCTCGAGTTACAAGAACACGCCGAAACTGAACTCGCCTGAGGCTGGTAATAAAGGCTTGACCTCGGACTGGTC
Source organism: candidate division KSB1 bacterium (assembly GCA_034506335.1). Lineage (NCBI taxonomy): Bacteria > Pseudomonadati > Candidatus Zhuqueibacterota bacterium. The sequence goes on along the minus strand of JAPDPR010000001.1, from coordinate 58,941 downwards.
CAGGAATCTCGGGTACATGGAACACTCTGGGGAAGAGCGAGAAAGCAAAGCCTCAAAAATGATGTCCGACCGCAGGCATGGGTAACGTCCGGTCGCGCGCACATCCGTTCAGCAGACTAACACCGCACATAGCAGATAATTTTCTTGACTTTTTTTCCTGGTTTCTGTATCATATGGCACGAAAGGCAATGCACGCCTTCCGTAGATGGATGCGAAGAGGCAGAAGTACCCCGGGGAAAAGACGTTGCCTAACTTCCTTTCGAGCTCCCTGCACAGCGAACTTAACCGCATCGAGGGCCGGGCTGGAGGCACTGTGCTTGTCATGCCCCCACGCCTAATCGTTCTGCGCGCTATGTGTTTTGTCCATTCTCAGTTGGCACGCCATCGTTTCTCGCAAGAGGTCAAACAGAAGGGGTATCCGCCATGGTGACAGAAGAGCACACCTTATGGCTCGCCGCATTGCTGCACGACATCGGCAAGTTTGCCCAGAGGGCCTCGGACCAGGGCCGGGGGGCGAGCCATGCCGAGTTCGGGCGGCGTTTCGTTGAGGAGATGTTCGCCGGCTACTTCGCGCCCTGCGGCGACTACCTTGCCCACGCCGTCGCCCACCATCACACCGGTAGCCCGCAGCGCGACATAGAGAAGCTTGTGATGCTTGCCGACTGCCTTTCCGCCAGCGAACGGGAAGAAGAGGAGAGACACCAGGAGGCGCCCTCTTGGGCCCCGATGGTCTCCATGTTCAGCCGTCCGCCACTTGCACCAGAAGGGACCACCGAGCTCCGTTTCGCTCTGGGCCCGTTGAATTGGGCGGACGAACTGACCTTTTTCCCGCGTAAGGATGTACAGGTAGGCCCACCGGACTATGCGGTGCTGTGGGAGCACTTTGTAGCTGAGTTTCGCACCCTAGCCGGAGAGCGGGGTTACCACCCACATGACTTGACCACGATCCTTGCCCTCCTCCGCAAATACACCTCCCGTATGCCTTCTGCCACACCTTGGGGAAAAGGCGAAACGCGGACGGTGCCCGATGTCTCTCTCTATGACCACCTGAAAAGCACTGCTGCTATCGCTGCCTGCCTCTACCGGGAGTTGGGCCCGGATAGTTACGATGTGCTGCTTAAGGCCCTCCGGGCCGCATCGCCCGGCCAGGAGGACCTGCAGCTTGAGGTGTGTGCGCTGCTCAAAGGCGACATATCCGGCACGCAGGATTTTCTTTACCTGATGAGCAGCAGCGGTGCCTCGCGCGGGCTCCGCGGCCGCTCATTCTACCTCCAGCTCCTCACAGAGACGGTGGCCGGCTGGGTGTTGGAGAGGCTCGGCCTACCCCTCACCAACCTTCTCTTCGCCGGTGGGGGCCACTTTTATCTGTTGCTCCCGTTCAGGCAAACCCAGGAACTCTTTCCGCAACTGGACAAGGAGGTCACCGAGAAGCTCTGGCGTGCCCACCAGGGCGATCTCTGCCTGCTTATGGATTATGTCCCCGTCGCCTTGTGCGACTTTCTTGAGGCAGAGCAGGGAGGCCATGCCTTTTCGGAAAAATGGAGCGAAGTTTCCGAGCGCGTCAATGCAGCGAAGCAGCGCAAGTGGGGCCAACCTGGGACGACGTGGATGAGCGAGGTGCTTTTCCGGCCCCGTCAGCTCGGCACCACCGAGGAGGAGGTCTGCCAGGTCTGCCATGGGCAGTGGGAACCCAGTGTTGACATGCTCGTCAATGGTGTGCGCAAGTGCCGGCGCTGTGAGTCGTTCGAGGAACTGGGCCGGAAACTGCGCCAGCCCTCGGCGATGCTCCTTCTTTCGATGCCTGAGCGCGAACTCCCCGATCGCCCAACCTGGGACGAAGTGCTCGCAGCGTTCGGACGCTGCCCCCAGGTGGTGGCTGCCGCGGGCGAGTTAGTCCCTCCCCAGGGAGCGGCTACGAGTGGGGTGTTCTACCGCTTCGACTCCACGGAGTTCTTACAGAGTAAGACCGACGCTGAGAGGCTCTTCGGGGACCTGCCGATGGCCTACGACTTTCGCCTGCTTGCTGATGCCACGCCCGCGGTCCGCGATGCGCAAGGCTCCCTCAAGGTGGCCGAATTCGCCGACCTGGCTCAGGCCTCGGAGGGCGTCAAGTGGCTGGGCGTCTTGCGCATGGACGTGGATGACCTGGGCTCCGTGTTTCGCAGCGGGTTAGCCGAACACGCCAGCCTGTCGCGCCTGTGCACCCTGAGTGAAACTCTACGACTCTTCTTTGAGGGATGGGTACCCACGCTGTTCCGAAGCTATAACCCAGTGGCCTCCGGGAGCAACGGCGAGAAGGCCCACGATGCGGTCTACCTCATCTACGCAGGGGGCGACGACCTCTTCGCCGTGGGAGCATGGAGCGTACTGCCGGAGGTAGCTGCCCAAGTGCGGGATGACTTTCGCCGGCTGGTCGGAGGAGACCATATCACGCTCTCGGCGGGCATCGCGGTGGAACACCAAAAGTTCCCGCTCTACCAGCTGGCCGAGGCAGCCAAAGAGGCGCTGGATGGGCTCGCCAAGAGATACTCCAGGAAGCTCAACGGCCGCGCGGTGAAAAAGGACGCCATAGGCTTCATGGGCAAGGCCATGGGGTGGGAAGAGCTGACCCGCGCCGCGGAGTGGAAGGACACCGTGGTGCAAATGCTGCGCGGAGACGGCAAAAAGGCAGTGCCGCGAGCCCTGGTCACGCGCCTGGCCGAGATCGCCCACCTGTACGAGGCGAACGCGCGACTTCAGCGAGCCCGACAACGAGCGGGGGAGATAAGCGAGGAACAGCTCAATGAGGAGGTGATGTACGCCAAATGGATGTGGCAGTTGGTTTACCACCTGGGACGTTTTCGGGCAAGACAGGAGGAGCACAAGGAGGAGCTGACCGAGTTGCAGCAGGCCATCATCCGGCAACAGGACAGCCTCATTCCGCTCCTCGCTGTGCTGGCACGGTGGACGGAGTTACTCACAAGGGAGGAATAGGCCATGAATGAAAAACGCTGGTCGCAGTCTGAGAGACAAAAAGACTGGGAGCAGGAGCTTCAGGAAAAACAGGTGACGGCTGATGCCGTGGCGAGGGCGATCGGCCAGGGCGGGAAGGTGCTAGTAGAGCTGGCACAAAAAGTCGGGAGCATGGTGAAGAAAAACGGCCTGACGACCTCCCAGATTCGCAACGCCTACGGGTTGGTCAAGCGCATGGAGATAGCCGGGTTCGTCGCGCACGAGCTGGCTCTGCTCAAGCCCAAACTGGCCTACGCGGCCGCCAGGGCGGCAAAAGGTGAGCGAGGAAAGGCTGATGGGGCACACCAGCTTGCCGCTGTGCTTTCCTGGGGCGTAGACGCGGTCGGGGAGGACGCAGCAAGATTCAGCCGATTCGTAGACCTGTTCGAGGCAATCTTGGCCTACCACCTCGCCGAAGGTGGCAAGTAACGGAGCTGGGGAGGAGAAGACAATGGAACAGACAGCCCAGACAATCATTCTTCGTGGCAAGGTGATTATCACCGGAAAGCTGACTCTGATTACGGGGCTCCACATAGGTGGGGCCGCCGCGGGTCTCGATATAGGCGGCATCGATAACCCCATTATCAGACACCCGGTCACGCGGGAGCCTTACATCCCCGGTTCGTCCCTCCGCGGCAAGATGCGCAGCCTCCTGGAACGCCATCTCGGCAAAGAGGCCAATACTTTCATTCAGAGGCGCGAGCCGGTAGTGCGCGTCCACCAGTGCGTGAGCCCGAAAGAGTACGCCGAGTGTGCAGCGTGCCAGATCTTCGGGCTTACCCCCGGAGATAAGGAGCGGCGGGAGTGGACTACCATTAAGCCGGCCCGCCTGCTGGTACGGGACGTGATGCTGGCTAAGCCAGAAGGGCCGGGCGCCGAGGATCCCAACAGGGCCTTGCGCGAAGCAAAGACAGAATTACCTTTCACCGAGGTAAAATGGGAAGCGGCAATCGATCGCGTCACCGCGGCCGCGGTCCCTCGGCAGAATGAACGCGTACCAGCCGGCGCTGTGTTCTCGCCCTTGGAACTGGTGTACTCGCTGTACGACCTCGACGGCACGGGGAGTGAACAGGACATCGCCTGGCTCAAGTACGTGTTTAAGGCGATGGAGTTGCTGGAAGACGACTATCTCGGCGGCTACGGCTCGCGCGGCGCGGGGAAGGTCAACTTCACTGACCTCGAGGTGACGTTCAAGCCGCGCGCATACTACGAAGGCACCGCCGAAAAGGAGCTTCTGGGGAAGGCGGGGAACCTGAGGCAGCTGGACCCAGCTGACTACGAGGGCAAAATCCGCCAGGCGCTCTCCGGCGGCCAGGGGGCATGACCATGCCCACCGCAACGATCTACCGGCTCTCATTCCGCGCGCCCCTGCACATCGGCGAACGGGGCGTGGCGCTCGAGGAGACGCGCCTGCACGTGCCGGCCGATACCCTTTTCTCGGCCCTCTGCACCTCCTGGCGTGTCCTTTTCGGCGCCGAGGCCTTAGAGCGCGAGCTTCTGGACTGGTTCTCCGGCACAGAAGAAGAACACCCCTTCCACCTCACCTCCGCGTTCCCCTTCGCGGGAGAGGTGCTGCTGTTCCCCAAACCGGTGGGCAGGCTCCGCAATCTGCTTCTCTCCAGCGGCGACGAGAAGAGCTTCAAGCGGGTGCGATTCGTGTCGCGGGAGGTGCTGGCTGCCCTGGCGCGTGGCGAGCCAGTGCGGTTCTCGCCGAAGAGCTGCATCAACGGCGGAGTGGCCTGGGTTTCCGAAGGGGAAATGCAAAAGCTGGCGGCTTTTGTTGAGCCGGCAGGCGACCAGGCAGTCCTCTGGCGCACGGCTACCGTGCCGCGCGTGACCCTGGACCGCATCAGCAACGCCTCGGCCATCTGGCATTTTGGTGAGGTGCACTACGCCCAGGGCGCTGGCCTCTGGTTCGCTGCGGTCTTTAACCCGGCACATGGCGACCAGCTCACGCAGCGCTTCGATGCGGCGCTGGCGCTGCTGGCAGACTCCGGCCTAGGCGGTGAACGGGGCGCCGGACGCGGCCTGTTCACCTTCACCAAGAGCGAAGGAGATCTTCCTGGCGTGGAGGACGCACCGTACTTCGTGACCTTGGCGCCGTTCTGCCCCAAGGATGCCTCCCAGCTTGCCGCCCTCACGGCCGACCGCCCGGCCTATGAGCTCATCGCCCGCCGAGGATGGGTCACCTCGCCGGAAGGGAGCAACCTGCGCCGCAAGACCGTGTGGATGTTCGCCGAAGGGTCAACCTTCAGCGCGGCCACTACCCTGCCGGGTTGCCTGGTGGACGTGACCCCAGAGCCCTGTCCCCACAAGGTGTGGCGCTACGGTTATGCATTTCCGCTGGGGGTGAACATGCCATGAGCACAACAACCTACACCATCACTTGCTTGAGCCCGGTGCACATCGGCACCAACATGAAGTACGACAGGTTCACGGCCACTTTCCACCAGGGCACATGGTACGTGATCGACCTGGACCGGGTGCTGGCCGGCGGCGCGGACGCCGAGGAGCTGGCCCGCGACATGGCCGAGCGCACGTTTTCCTGGGCAGCGTGGCTCAAGGAACACGATCTCCGCCCTCAGCAGGTTAGCCTTTACGCCCTGCCTTGCCCGGAAGACCCAGGTGAGACGCCAGTGTTGGAAGCGATCAAGGACGCATACGGACGCCCGTACGTGCCAGGAACCTCGCTCAAAGGGGCCCTGCGCAGGGCGCTCCTGTGGCACCTGATCAGCAACAACGATGACCACAGGCGCCTTGTCCAGCGCTACCTGCGGATCTGCCTCAGGCGGAGGGAAATCCTCAATGCCCTGGGCACGTCGCCGGATTTTCGACCTGAGCGCGTGCAGAGGGCGCTGGCCCAGGTCTTCGGCCTGCAGCAGAACGACGCGCAAGAGTGGCAGAAGACCCTCTACCTGCTCCTTGAGGTGCGACCAGGTAGCGTGCCGGAGCAGCGCGACAACAAGCGGCTGGCAGCAACCCTCGAGCGTCTCGGCAAGAGCAGGGAGTGGTTAGCCCAAAAGATCGAGCGCGCCGTGCTGGGCAAGGACCCCAAGTATGACCTGCTCCGCGCCCTCCAGGTGCTGGACAGCGAGCCGCTCCCGGCCGAACGTCTGACCGTGGGGCTGGTCTGGACCTACACGCTGCGCGATGGGCACCTGGTGGAGAAGCGCGACCAAGAGGGCCAGTACAAGAATTACGCGGAGTGGTTGCCGCCTGGGACCGCGACCACGGTGCAGGTCCGCCTGGACGAGTTCCTCTTCTCACCAGCCGCCCGCGAGCTCGGCCTTGCCGGCGAACGCGAACGGGTGATCCGCTCCCTGGCTGGCGCCTGCAATGCCTCCGCACAGCGCCTGATCACCGCGGAGAAAGAATTCTTCTCACAGCACGGCCGGCAGAGCCTCCGCGACTTTTACGCGCAGCTGGAGGCGTCCCTCGCCGGGCTCCCCGAAGGCGCTTTCCTGCTCAATCTTGGCTGGGGCAGCGGCTGGCAGGCAAAAACAATTGGCGACCTGGTGAGGGCGGCCCTGGGCGAGGAAACATTCGAGGAGCTGCGCCGCAGCTACGGCGTGGGCCGACACCCGCAGACCAAGCAGTTCAGCAAGCCCTTCCCCAAGACCAGGCGGCTTGCCTATCAAGCAGGGGCCCCGGTTTGGCCCCTGGGCTGGGTGCAGCTGACGCCCACTGCCGGCACCACACGGTAAAGAGCGGCGTGCGCTCCAGCGCGTCACGTCTTCGTGTAAGGCCACGCTGCGGCCCGGCAAGGGAGGAGAATGCGCGGACCGCGTTCCAAGGCCGCACCGCACAGACACATAGGAGGCAGGACATGAAGCTCATCACGTTTCTCGGCACGAACCGCTATGATCAGGTCACGTACACGTGGGGCCAAAAGGAGCACACCACCAACCTCTTCCCTGAGGCTCTGGCGCACTGGCTCCAGCCGCAAGAGATGCTGGTGGCCCTCACCGCTGAGGCGCGCGCCAGTGCCAACTGGGCAGAGCTGCAACGGCGCTTGGCGGGAAAGGTGTCCCTGAACGCCCTGGACATCCCCACCGGCAGGAGCGAGCAGGAGCTGTGGGAGATTTTTGACGTCCTGACCGCACGATTCGGGCCGGGCGACGAGATCGCCTTTGACATTACCCACGCGTTCCGTTCCCTGCCCGTGCTCTCGCTGTTGGCTGCGGCGTACCTGCAGGCGGCAAAGGGTGTGCGCCTGTGTCATCTCCTGTACGGCTGCTATGAGGCGCGACAAGACGGTCGTGCCCCAGTATTTGACCTGACACCTTTCTTGGAACTGCTGCAGTGGTTGGCCGCCGCCGACCTGTTTCAGCACAGCGGCGATGCCCGCCGCCTCGCCCCCTTGGTGAAGCAGGCGCACCGCCGGCCATGGAGCTCAGGCTTGGCCACGCAGGAGGACTTGCCGCGCCATCTGGAAAGTGTGGCCGCATGCCTGGACGCGCTCTCGAGGGCCTTGCTCTTGGCCCGCCCACGCGACGTCGCCCCCGCGGCGCAGGGCCTTGCGCAGCGTCTTTCCCAGGTGGAAAGGGAGGCAAACCTGTGGGCTCGCCCCTTTGCCGTATTGCTGGCAGCAGTCAGCGCCACGTACGCGCCCTTCGCCCGCGATACCCTCGCCATGCAACGCGACCTGGTGCAATGGTTCGTGGAGCGAGGCCATGTGTTCCAGGCGGTAACACTGGCGCGGGAGTGGCTGGTCTCTTGGGCCTGTGTGCAGCTGGGCAAAGACTGCATCGCCGACCGCAGCGTGGTGGAGGCGACGCTGAACTCGCTCTCCCGACGCGCGCCGGAGAGCAAAGCCCCTGAACTATTGGTCCAGGCCCTAAAGTCCCTGCCAAGCGCAAAAAAGCTGTGCGCGGCCTGGAGCGCCGTAGCCGAGCTGCGCAATGACATCGCGCACTGCGGATTCCGCAAGAGCCCCCGCAGCATGAGCGCCATCGCCCGCCACGCTGCAAAGCTCCCGCAGCGCTTACAGGACTTACCACTACCCGAGGAGCCCGCGCAATGACGCTGATCAACTTTGGCCATCCACTCACGCAGGACCACCTGGCCGCCATCGCGCGGCTTGTGGGCCAAGAGCTGGTGCAGACGGTGGAAGTCAAGACCCACTTCGATCATCAGCGCCCTTTCGCCGAACAGGCCAAAGCACTGGTGGACGCCGTAGGGTTTACCTCCGAACAGTGGCAAACCACGCCGCTGGTGGTGAACCTGCCCGGGCTGGGCACCATTGCCGCGCTGCTGGTGGCGGAGCTGCACGGGCGCTGCGGCTACTTTCCGGCGGTGGTGCGCCTGCGCCCCAGTCCCGGGTCCACGCCGCCGCGCTTTGAGGTGGCCGAAATTCTGAACCTGCAAGCGGTGCGCGACGCCGCGCGCGCCACGCGCTAAATGCTCGCGGGAAAGATGGCAATGGTGACGCTCCCAGAGCTGACGTTTGCCCAATACCAGTGCCGGCTGCAGGCGGTTGACGACCTTCGCCTCGCCCCATACAAAGGCTCCACCCTGCGCGGCGCCTTCGGCCATGCCTTTCGCCGGGTGGCGTGCGTGGAACCTCGCCGCGCCACGTGCCAAGGCTGTGTGCTCACGGGCACCTGCCCCTACAGCCGGGTGTTCGAATCCCCGGCCATGGGCACGCTGCCCCGCTTCCTGCGCGGCGTGGACCGTGCCCCCCACCCCTTTGTGATCGAGCCGCCCCTGGCCGAGCAACAGGACGTGCCCGCCGGCGGCGAGGTCGTGTTCGGCCTCACCCTGTTCGGCAGCGCCTGCGACCTGCTGCCGTACTTCATCCTCACGTTCAGGGAGCTGGGGCGCTGCGGCATCGGCAAAGGGAGGGGGCGATGCACCGTGCGCAGCGTTGCCGCCCGCACCCAGGCCGGATGGCAGGACATCTACGACGGGAAGAGCGGTACCCTGGCCAACCTGGACGCCAGGCAACGCCCGCCCGAATCCACCGCGGCAGCCTCCGCCCTCACCCTGCGCTTCCTCACCCCGACCCGCATCAAGCACCGCGGCCACCTCACCGACCGGCTTGACTTTCGCCTGCTGGTCTTTCACCTGCTCAAGCGCGCCTCGGAGCTGGCACACTTCTATTGCCCCCAGGCTGCGGTGCAGTGGGACTTTGCACCGGCCCTGGCCCTGGCAGCGGAGGTCACTACCTGCGCCCACTCGCTGCGCTGGGTCGATTGGGAACGGTGGTCCAACCGCCAGCAGACGCGGATGAAACTGGGCGGCATCGTGGGCGAAATCTCCTTCGCCGGCCCCTTGGGGCCATTCCTGCCTCTGCTGCGCCTGGGGGAAGTGATGCACGTGGGCAAAGGCACCTCATTTGGCCTGGGCAAATATGAACTGCACCAGCACCCATAGCACGTGGCCAGCGAGTTCCTGGCAGGGAAGGGGGCAGAGTGGCCAGCGGCACGCACTCCCGAGGCGACCAGATTGCCGGCGCTGCAAGAAGCGCCGACCTGCGCCCGTCCAACAGGGAGGGCGATAGGTGACAATGGGGCACTGTGCCTCGGTGTAACAAGAAAGGGCGCACAGACCATGGCAGTCATCTATCTGACCGAGCAGAACGCCATCCTTCGCAAGCGAGGGGAACGCTTGGTGGTGGAAAAGGAGCGCCAGGTGCTCCTGGATGTGCACCAGTTCAAGGTCAGCGCGGTGTGCTTGTTCGGCAACGTGCAGGTCACTACGCAGGCTGCCTCGGCGCTGCTGGCCAGGGGAATTGACCTGGCGCTTTTCTCGTTGCGGGGCAGGCTCAAAGGGCACCTCACGCCTCCATGGGGCAAGAACGCGTTGGTGCGCCTGCGCCAGTACCAGCGCGTCTGCGATCCGAGCTTTGCCCTCAGCATGAGCAGGGCCCTTGTCGCCGCCAAGCTGACAAACTGCGAGGCGGTGTTGGCGCGCCTGGCGCGCAGCCAGCGCGAGGTGGATGTGACCCCACAGCGCGATGCGCTGCACCACGCGGTGCAGCGGCTCTCCACCGCGCCGGACAAAGAAGCGGTGCGCGCCATCGAGGGGTCGGCCACGGCAGCCTATTTTGCCGCCTTGCGCGCTTTTGTGGCGCCCGAGTGGCAATTCCACCACCGCCAGAGGCGCCCGCCCAAAGATCCGGTCAATGCCTTGCTCTCTTTAGGGTACGTGCTGCTGGGCAACGAAGTGCAGGCCATCATCGGCGGCGTGGGCCTGGACCCCTACTTGGGCCTGTACCACGAGCTCCGCTATGGGCGGGCCTCGCTGGCGTTGGATGTCTTGGAGCCCTTCCGCGCCCCGGTCATCGACCGGCTCACTGTCCGCCTCCTCAACCTTAAGCAGCTGACCCGCTATGACTTTCAGCTGCACCCAGCCCTGGGCGTGCGCTTGGCGCCGCGCGCGCTCAAGAAGTACTTTCTGGAGTATGAACGCTGGCTGGGCCAGGCCTCGCTGCCCTCGCAGCCACACAGCTTCCGGGCACTGCTGCGCCAAGAAGTGGAGAAGCTGCGCCGCGCCATTGCCAAAGGGGAGCCCTACGATGCCTACACCTTCGCATAGCTTCTATCTGATCTCCTACGACATCCCCGACGACCGCCGCCGGCTGCGCGTGGCGAAAATTCTGCTTGACTTTGGCACAAGAGTTCAGTATAGTGTATTCGAAGCCAACCTCGAGCAGCGGCACCTGGAGCGGCTGAAACAGCGGTTGCATCGGGTGCTGAAGGAGGACAAGGACTCGGTGCGCATCTACGGCCTGTGCGCGCAGTGTGCCGCGCGGGTGGAAATATTGGGGACAGGAGAACTGACCCGCGACAGAGAGGTGTACATTGTCTGATGGGCTCTCCCCAGGGAGGGCGAGCGCCCAGACTGGCCTCTCCATGCAGGGCGCTGTGGACGATTTTCGGCCATGGTTTTGCCATAGGCCCCTAAAGAAAGGAGGTGACGTCACCTGCGGGGGGTGTGGGGTGGGGTGGGCGGAGGGTGTGACGGGCGGTGCGAGGAATGTGGAGGCCCGGTTTGCCAGCAGGGCGCTGTATGTGGCGCTGCGAGCGGCAGATACGGCGCCAGCGGTGTGAAAGCATGACCTGAAGGAAGAGGGATTGAGACGGTGTCGGGGCACGGCATGCCGTGCCCTCAGATGCGGTCATGTGCACAAACCTCACTTGACGGAGGTGGCATTGACACGCTGGAGCACAGGCGTGAGCCTGTGCTCGCGTTCTTTCAAGAGCGGGGGATCGTGAGCCGCCCACTCGCGCAAGTGGGAAACTTGCGCTACCCCATTTGCCCCTTGATTTTCCTGCACTAAATCGTTATATTTGGCTCGCTACATGTGACCGCGACGATGGGGCGTTGCCCTTCGGGCAGCGCATGCGCATAGATATGGACCCTCACCAGGCTGGAAACGATCAGTGCCACGTGGGAGAGACGCCCGTTCGCACCCCTTGCACCCGCACCGAGACCAAAGCTCCTCACATTCCGAGCCGCCAGCGACGACGTGTTGTTCGCGCCTCTGGGCGCACCTGATGCTTACCCGGCCGGTCAATGTGCTCATCGGCGGGCTGTCGATCTTTGTCGGGGCCCTGGTAAGCGGCTCCATACAGCCCATAGAAAAGGTGTTGGTCGCCTGTGTGTCGGGCGCGCTGGTTGCCGCCGGTGCCAACGCCATCAACGACTACTTTGACGTGGAAATCGACCGGCGCAACAAGCCGTACCGCCCGCTGCCGGCGGGGCGGGTCACGCGTCGGGCAGCCAAGGGGCAGGCGCTGGCCTGTTTGGCCCTGGGCAGCGCCCTCGGGGCCCTGATTGGCGTCCTCCCGCTGGCGGTGGCGACGCTCACGGCCCTGCTCCTCTACGTCTACAGCTGGCGACTCAAGCGCACGGTGCTGTGGGGCAACGTGGCGGTGAGCGTAGCCACGGGCTTGGCCTTCTTGTACGGCGGCTTGGCAGTGGGGAGGCCATGGGCTGCCTCCATCCCTGCGGGCTTTGCGTTCCTGTTCCACCTGGGGCGGGAGATCATCAAGGACGTGGAGGACATGGAGGGCGACCGGCTGGAGGGCGCAGTGACGCTCCCCATCCGCCATGGCTGGCGCGCCGCGCTGGCGGTGGCCACCGCCGTCTATGCGCTGGTGGTGCTGGTCACCCCTCTGCCGTATGCTGCCGGCGTGTATGGGTTCGCCTATCTGCTGGTGGTCATAGCCGGGGTGGACACGGTTGTGGCCTATGTGCTGGTGACGATGTGGCGGCGGCCAGAGCCGCCGGTGTTGCATCGGTTGAGCGAGCTGCTCAAGGCGGACATGTTCCTGGGCCTGGTGGCGATTTACGTGGGGCGTTGAGGCGTCCCACAAAGGCATGGAGGGAACGAACTCGTGGCAGAAGTTACCAAGCGGCGCAGAGGAGAGCTGATCAGGGGGCTTTTCCAAGTTCTTTGGGATCATCCCGACGGTTTGCCATCCCGGCAAGTTCTGGAAAGCCTGGCGCGGATTGTGCCGCCCACGGACTTTGAAAACAGCACGTATCCAAATCGTCCGACCGTCCGCCGCTATGAGAGGATCGTGAGGTTTAGCACCATTGGGCCGGTCAAGGCGGGCTGGCTCGTGAAGAACAAAGGGATCTGGGCGCTGACGGACGCCGGGCGAGAGGCGTATCGGCGTTTCCCAGACCCAGAGGAGTTCAGACGCGAGTCCGACAGGCTCTATCGCCAGTGGAAGGCAACGCGAGAGCCGGAGCAGGCCGAGGAGGAGGCTTCCTCGGGCGCCGCCACCGCCCTTGAAGAGGCCGAGGAAGCTGCGTGGAGCGCCATCGAGGAGCATCTGGAGCGCATGAGCCCGTACGACTTCCAAGAGCTTGTGGCTGGACTTCTCCGCGCGATGGGTTACCATGTGTCGTGGGTGGCGCCGCCTGGACCTGACAAGGGCATAGACATCATTGCTCACACGGACCCGTTGGGTATCCAGGGCCCGCGCATCAAGGTACAGGTGAAACGGCGCAGCGACAAGACCACCATCGACGGGGTGCGCTCATTGCTCGCCCTGTTGGGCGAGGGGGATGTTGGCCTGTTCATCTCCACCGGAGGCTTCACGCGCGAGGCGGAGGATGAAGCGCGGCGGCAAGAGAAGCGGCGCATCATTCTATTGGACCTCAATCGGCTTTTCGATCTCTGGGTGGAACATTACGAAAAGATTCCCGAGGTACAACGCCGCCTGCTTCCCATTCGACCGATCTATTTCTTGATCCCGGAGGAGTGAAGAGGGGCGCGGCGGGCGTTCCGGCGCCGGGCTTTCCAGCAGAGGTCGTGGCGCGGGTGGCTATGGAATACCAGGTTTGGCACGAGGTGAATGTGTGCGTGCGGTCTTGCAGCGCGTGACATCGGCATCGGTGGAGATCGACGGTGCCACTACCGGACGCATCGGTAAGGGGCTGGTGATCCTGGTGGGCGTGCGCAACGGCGACACCAAGGCCGATGCGGAATTTCTTGCGCAAAAGTGCGTGAATCTCCGTATTTTTGCCGACGACCAGGGCAAATTCAACCTTTCCGCCCTGGACGTGGGTGCGGAGCTGCTGGTGGTGTCGCAGTTCACGCTGTATGCGGACTGCCGGCGCGGGCGTCGTCCTGGCTTTACGGATGCGGCCCCGCCCGAGCTCTCCAAGCCTCTGTACGAGCACTTTGTCGCTGCCCTGCGCGGGCATGGCCTGACCGTGGCCGAAGGGGTGTTTGGCGCCCACATGGTAGTGCATATCAACAATGACGGCCCGGTGACGGTGATCCTGGATAGTCCTGTGGAAGAGCGATGAGCGCCCCGCAGAGTGCGGCACAGAGCTTGCTTTCTTTTGGCGGCCGTCCGCTCATTTTGGCCTCGGCTTCGGCGCGGCGGGCACAGCTGCTCCGCCTGCTTGGCCTGGACTTTGCCATTGTTCCCAGCAGTGTGCAGGAGGACAATGGCACCGCGCAGGATCCTGTGCAGCATGTGCGCGAGCTCTCTCTTGCCAAGGCGCAGGAGGTGGCCGCGCGAGTGGTGCGTGGGGTAGTCATCGGCGCCGACACGGTGGTGGTGCTGGAGGGGCGCATCCTTGGCAAACCAGCCGACGCGGAGGAAGCCCGCGCGATGCTCGCCGCACTGAGCGGCCGGACGCATGAGGTCTACACAGGCTTTGCCCTGGTGGAAAAGCCGGGCCAACGGGTGCTCGTGGACCACGAGGTGACGCGGGTGCACTTTCGCACGCTGAGCGCGGAGGAGATCGAGGCCTACGTGGCCACCGGCAGTCCCTTGGACAAAGCCGGTGCCTATGGTATTCAGGACCTGAGCGCCATTTTTGTCGACCGAATCGAAGGGTGCTTCTATAACGTGGTGGGCTTCCCACTGGCCAAGTTCTATGTGGCCTGTCGGGAATTCTGCCGGATGAAGGAGTGAGGTGTGGCAATCGAGGAAAGTGCTGGCATCAAGGGGATTTGTCGCGCCATTGGTGATGAGCTGCGCCGGGCCCGCGAGCGCAAGAAAGTCACGCTGGAGGAGGTGTCCAAGCGCACCAAGATCAACCCTGCGTACCTGCAGAGCATCGAGGAGGGCGAGTTCGGCTTTCTGCCGGAGCCGTACGTGCGGGCGTTCATCCGCGCCTATGCCCAGGACGTGGGGTTGGAGCCGTCGACCATGCTCAGGCCTCTGGACCGAGTACGGGAGCGCCTGCAGGAGGCTAAATCCCTGGTACCCGCCGAACCTAAGCGGGAAGGCTTTTCCTTCGCCTCGTTGGTAGCTAGGCTGAAGGAGCTGCTGCGCAGACCGAAAGGCTCGGCACTGCTGTTCACTGCCATTGGCATCGCGGTGGTGGGGCTTGTTGCCGTGTACGCGCTCAACTACAAGATGTTGTTTGGTGGACGCGAGGTGCCGGTGGGTCCAGCCAAGCAGAGGGCTGCTGCCAGTCAGGAAATGGGGGCCGGTTTGCTCTTGGACATGGAGCTGCTGCAAGAGACCTGGGTGCAGGTGGCGGCCGATGACAGCACGCTCAGCGCTGGTATCTGTCCTGCGGGCGAGCGCAAGAGCTGGCGTGCACGCCATCATTTTGTGGTCAAAGCGGCAGACGCCGGTGCCGTACTTGTGTTTCTCAATGGCATGCCGCTGGGTCGATTGGGGGACAAGGGACAGGAAGTGAGCGTACGCCTGGAGCGCGAGGGCATCGTGAGCAGGACAGGCGCGCGCAGTCCTGGACAGATGCCGGCGGAGTTAGAGCAACTGACCGTTGAGCAGTACCGGGGCGGTTTGTCCAGGAGGCAGCTGTGAGGTGGCCCACACTTGCCATGGCAGCAGCGGTAGTGGCAGTGGTGGCCGCCTGCCACACGCAACGTCAACCTAAGGTGCTCACCGGTTGGCTTACACAGGAACGATTGCTCATGGAAATGGACAACTACCGGGCCGACTTTGACAAGTACGAGCCCGACGAAGAAGCGCTGGCAGTGCTTCGCAGCTATCAGCGCGACGTGGATTTGCTGGCATTCATTGGCACCTGGTGTCCGGATTGCGCGCGGGAGGTGCCGCGCTTTCTGAAGAGCGTTTACTTGGCGCATAATCCGCGCCTGCACGTGAAGCTGTTGGCCTTGGACCGCAGTCTCCGTGACCCGGAGGGGGTGGCCGAGCGCTTCTCGGTCACGCATGTGCCCACCTTCGTTGTGGTGATTGATGGGATGGAGATCGGGCGGATTGTGGAGACGCCGTCGCTGACGGTGGAGCAGGACCTGGCGCTTTTGCTTGCTGCAGGGGCTGATCTATGAGGCGTGTGGATCCCGGCGCCGACGTCTACTTCATCGCCATCTGCGGCACAGCTATGGCGGCCCTGGCGGCCATGCTCAAGAGCTTGGGCTACCGCGTGCGCGGCTCAGACAAGGACGTCTATCCCCCGATGAGCACCTTCCTTGCCGAGCAAGGCATCCCGGTGTACGAGGGGTTCGACGCGGCGCACTTGGAGCCTGCCCCGGACCTGGTGGTGATCGGCAACGCCATGTCGCGGGGTAATCCGGAAGTGGAGGCCGTGCTTGAGCGCAAACTGCACTACACCTCCATGCCCGAGGCCCTCAAGGAGTTCTTCCTGCGCGACCGGTACTCGGTGGTGGTGACTGGCACGCATGGCAAGACCACCACCAGCTCCATGATCGCGTGGACGTTGGAGCACGCCGGGCACGACCCCAGTTTCCTCATCGGCGGCATCCCCTGCAACTTCCAGCAGGGTTTCAAGCACGGCTCGGGGAGGCACTTTGTCGTAGAAGGGGATGAGTATGACACTGCCTTTTTTGACAAAGGGCCCAAGTTCATGCACTATCTGCCGGATGTGGCGGTGATCAACAACATCGAATTCGACCACGCGGACATTTACGGCAGCCTGGAAGAGATCAAAGTGGCGTTCCGTCGTTTTGTCAACATAATTCCTCGCAATGGGCTCCTTGTGGCCGGCGCGGATGACCCCGTGGTGATGGAGCTGGCGCAGCGGGCGCTTTGCCCGGTGCACAGCTTTGGTCTTGCGCCTGATGCCACCTGGCGGGCCGAAGGGGTTACTGTTGGCCCTGAGGGGACGCGCTTTGTGGCGTGGTACCGCGGGAGTAAGGAGGTGGAGATTCGCACGAGGCTCACCGGCGTGCACAATGTGCGCAACGCGCTGGCGGCCATTGCTGTCGGCCGCTTCTTAGGGCTAAGCTGCGCGCAGATTGCGGAGGCGTTGGCCTTGTACCAGGGCGTGCGGAAGCGGCTGGAACTGCGGGCTGAAGTGAACGGTATCAAAGTTTACGATGATTTTGCGCATCACCCTACGGCCATCAAGGAGACGCTGGCCGGCGTGCGGGCTCTCTACCCAGAGGCGGGCATTTGGGCTCTTTATGAACCGCGCACTGCGACTGCCCGGCGCAAGGTTTTCCAGCTCGAGTTCGCCGAGTGCTTTGGCGCCGCAGACCATGTGGTCATAGCTCCGGTGCATCGGCCCGACAAGGTCCGACCCGAGGAGCTTTTTTCCGTCCCGCAATTGGTGGCCGACCTTCGCGCGCGCAACAAGGACGCCTATCATTTCCCCGACGTGGACGCCATTGCCTCTTTCGTGGCGGCGGAGGCGCGTCCTGGGGATGTCATTGTCACACTGAGTAACGGTGACTTTGAGGGCATACACGATAAGCTACGACAGGCTCTGGAGAGGAAATACGGCGATGGGGCAAGGACGTGAGGCAAGGAAGGGGGAGGGGAAACCGCGCTCCAAGATGAGCAAGATTGACCGCATCTTGGTGGAGGTGCAGCGAAATCTGCGCGACTCCTGTGAGCCGGCTACGCTCACGGACCTGACCGCGTTCGAGCGCAAGCGCATCCACCGTTTCTTCGATGGGAATCCGGAATTCGAAACCAAGACCTACCGTACCGACGGGAACTATGTGCTCAAGGTCTTCCCTGTGGGCAATATCAGGAGGCTTGCCGAGCAAAAGGCCGAAGAGGCGCGGCAGAGACAGTGCGTGGTGGCCTTGCCTCCTATGGGGAGCTTTGAGCGCTTCGTCGTCCACAATGCGCTGAAACAGTTCAATGACCTGGAGACCGTGAGCGTGGGCGAGGGTGCCGAGCGCCACGTAGAAATTCGTCCCCGCTTGTACGGCCGCGGGCTGAAGCGCATCATCAAGAAGATCAAACTCCTCTGACAGCGACCGTTCAGTCCCCCTGTGCAAACCAGATGGGGCTGGTGTAGCAGGAGCGGCGCCCCTGGGGCCCAAGGGTGTGGAGTTCTCCGCGCACGTACAACTCACCCGGGCCAGGGGGAATTTCAATCTTGGCATGGTGAGTCATCCGCGTCGGGAAGTGCGTGCAGGTCCAGAGCTGCACTTCGCGCGCTGCTTCTCTTTTCCCCAACCAGAGAACCGCCCGCTCCAATCGGCCAAATTCTGGGCTGGATTGAAGGTGGACCGTCAGCTCGCAGGGGGAACCCGCCGCTGTCTGGCCGATGTGAGCAGATCCCGAGGGGGTATGGGCCACGAGCTCCATGAACGGCCCGGTGGTGACCAGTGTTCGCCCGCTGCGCAGCCCTTCCTTGATATTTTGCAGCGATAGCTGCCCCTTGACCAGCACACCTGTGCGCGCCACACCGAAGAGCTGGTGGCGTTGCTCGCGCATGGTGAAAAATGGAAAGCCGATCTGGCGGAAGACGGCAAAGTTGCCGTGGCCGTCGTTGCCAGCGACGATGGCGAGCCGCCTGCCGGCCAGCAGGAGCTCAACCCAGCGGCGGAGCGCCGCGGGAAGTGCCGGGTCCAGATGCCCGTTGTAGAGTTGGAGCCCGTTGAGCCTGGGGTGGAGGTAGTCGGCTTTGCTCCACTTGCCGCGTCTAATGAGGAGCCATTGCAAGAAAGGCGTACGATCCTCCGGGTGGGCGGCGTAGGCAAGCGCCTGCTCATCCAGGCGCTCCAGCGCGTGTGTGATGCTTTGCTGCGGACGCGTGCGCAGCCAGCGCTCCGCGCTGTCGCCTGAGCCTTCCAAAAACTCGCCATTGTCCAGCACCAGCAGATGCACGTTGCGGCGCCGGCTATTGCCGCAGGAGAGTTCTTCGCCGGGGATGACCACACAGCCGGGAGTGCTGCTGTTCAATGCCGCCACCTCGGCGCGCATCTGGTGCCACTTGGGCAAGCCGTGATCGTTGCGCAGGGGGTTATTCGGGCTGTCGTCCAGGTCGTAGGAGTGGTCGGTTACCGCAAAGAAGCTCAGGCCTTCGGCCACAGCCATCGCCACTGTTGCCGGCAACGGAGCACCGAACTCCACCTGATCGCTGGTGTAAGACGAATGGTAGTGAAGGTCGCCAAAGTGCCACCCTTTAGTCCCAGGGAGTGGCTCTTCGGCAAAGTAGCATTCGAAAGGAGCGTGGCTGGAGATGCGATAGTTGTCGCTGATGTAGACCCGGCGCGCATTGAGGGTGACGGCCACGGTGACTCTGCAGGGGCCGACCACCGGCGGGCGTGGGACGTAAATCACTCTGTGCCAGAGGGGGGCCCTTATCTCGGTCTCCTCCCACGGCACGCGCGCGGTGTGTACCTCCCCTGAGGGACTTTGCACCGAGACTTCCACCGCCGTGAGCTTTACTGGAAAAAGGTGGGCGTCCTTCACCAAAATCAGCACCGGCAGGTCCTGGCCAGGCCCCAAGCGATAGGGCACGTCGGCCACCACCTCCGGCTCCTGCTTGCGCAGGCGGGAGGGGACCAGGCGGAAGGAGTAGTGCGTCTCCGCGTAGCCGATGGTGGGGCAGAAGGGAACGAACGTCATGCTTTAGTCACCTCTGCGGAGCTGCCGGCGCGGGAAGGGGGCGCGCGCCCGCACATATTTGTCCCACCCATAGCGCAGCTTGCTGAACTGGCTATCCACGAAAAAGCCGTCGAGGCGATAGAGAAAGCTGGGGTCGAAGTAGCAATTGATGTCGCACCCTTGGCAAAAGGGGTGCCGTCCCTGCATGCGCATATGGCGAAGGCGTTCCGGGGAAGAAAGAGCGGCGCGCACGTCTCCAGCAATAGGCAGACGGGTGCACGCCCGGTGAAAGCAGGGGAGGAGCACCGCATTGTCCGGCGATATGACTACGGTGGCGCTGACCGCGCGGCAGCGCGGGGCCTTCTGCTGGTTGCCCCCTTCTCTTCGCAGTCGCTGAAAGCCCCGGTTGAGGTACACGAACGGATGGGAGCGAAAGCGGTCCAGGAAGGCCAGTCCCTCGCGGGTTAGTGCCAGCCCCGGAGGGGCAGCAAAGACCTGATTGACGATGAGTTCACAGCGCAGACGCGCGGCAAGCTCAGCCAACTTGGGGAGCTCCAGGTAGCTGTGTTGGGTTGCCGTGAACAAAAGATCCGGGGCTTCGCCTAAGGACTTGGCCAGCTCAACAGCCGCCAGCACGTGGGATGGCTCCGGGCTCCGGCGCCACCGCTGCTGCTTGGCAGCGTCCGTGGTGTCCAGGGAAAAATGCAAAAAGTCGACGAGCCGGCGCAGTTCGTGCGCCCGCTGGGCGTAGAGGATGGTGTTTGTGGTGACGGTGGTGTACAGCCCCAGGGTTTTCGCCTCGCGCAACACGCGCGGGAGGGGCTCATAGAGGAGCGGCTCGCCGCCCGTAAAGTCGACAAAGCGGACGCCCGCTTTCTTCAACCCACGGAGGTTAGTGAGCACTTGGACGGGCTCCGCATCGGGTACGGCTCGGAGCTCGGGGCGGCGCCAGATGTCGCAATACCGACACCCGGCATTGCAGCGATAGGTGACGTAGTAGAGGCACAGCACAGGAGCGTGACGCCAGGAGCGCACGATCAACTCCACGAGTGGGACTCGACGGACTCCTCTGTCCTCTGGGACCGGGGCACTGGGGCAGGCGGAGGAGGACTAACTGCTCCTCGTCCTACTGGGTACGTGGTGCCTTTCCAGCGGAGGGCGCGGACCCAGGGAAGAAGGGCTGCGCCCGCGACCATGTAGCTGGCGATGAGGGCCTCAAACCGCACAAACGCGCGCAACAATTCGCCTAGCCCCAGACTCCGGCACATCCGAGCCAGAATGACCATGTCTGTGAGCAAAACCGTAACCGGCAACAGAAGTGCCGTGGGACGGAGCGGAGCAAGGACGAGGGCAGGACCAAGGAGCAGTCGTACACCACCGCCCAAGGCAAGCAGCACCTTTCCCAGCGGAGCCACCGATTTGCCCCCTACGGCCCAGCGCAGCCTCTGGCGGAAGAGCTCCCGCCACCCTTTTCGCGGCCTGGTCAAGACCAGGGCCTCCGGCGCGGTGACGAACCGCACATCCCAGCGCCGGGTGGCGCAGATGGCTTTGAACAAGGCAAAGTCTTCGGTCAGGCTAAAACCCACGCCTGAGTAGCCGCCCACCTCGTCATAGGCCTGACGTCTGAAGGCAAGATTGTTTCCCACCCATGTGAGCGGCCTCCCCCGAATGCCCGCCCCTGCAGCTGCAGCCAATAAATACAGCCAGTCCAGCGCCTGAGCCTGCGCGAAGTGGCCTCCGCGACCATCTACCGTGGTGAATCCGCACACCATCCCCACGCCTTCGCTGAAGTAGCGCACAAGGGACCGCACCCAATTGCGGGGAACGGCACAGTCTGCGTCAGTCAAAAGGATTATCTCCCCGTGGCTATGTTCAATCCCTGCTGCCACTGCTGCCGCTTTGCCGCAAAGTGTGTGCACCCCGTCGCTGACATGGACCACGCGCGCGTGAGGGTGGCGTGCACAGAAGCTGGCCAGAAGTTCCGGCGTGCGGTCTCGGCTGTCGTGGTCCACGAGCACGATTTCCAGCCGGTCCAAAGGGTAATCCAGCACGGCGAGCGAGGCAAGACAGTAAGGCAGGTTGGCTTCCTCGTCGCGCGCGGCCACAACCACCGTCACTCTGGGCAGATCCGTTCTCTCACCTCTTGGCGAGCGGCGCAGCGCGCGAAAAAGCCAGAGGCCGACTATCGAGTAGGTGATCCCGAGTATGCCCAGTAAAAGCGTCAACACTGCCATCAACGCCCCTCGCCCGGTAGTGAGGTGCCACTGGAGCGCTCCAAGGTCATGCGCAGGTCGAAAGGCGAGGAAGGGAAGACCATTTGCACCGGGACCCTCCCCTTGCTGGTGCTGATCCAGATGAACAGCCCGGATGTCGCACCGGCGAGGCGGTTGGTGAGGATATCGGTCTTCCATGCGCGCCATCCTGGCGAGGTGGCCCCGACAGTGCGCAGCAGAATTTTGTGCGCAGTATACTTGCCTGCCGGCACGTCCACCTTTTCTGGTCCGAGGTTCTCTGCGGTGACGCGCCAGGTCAGGCCTTCGCCGTCCAGAACGTAGACGCGCTTTTCGCCGCGCGCAAGAGGCCGTGTTCGCAGATGGTACACGAGGGACAGAATGTCACGCGTCTCTTGGGGTGCCGGCCATTCCCGACCGTCGGTGGTCTTGGCGGTGCCTTTGAGAGGGTCGAACACATACTCGATGGTGTGGGCGATATTCTTCTGGCGAATCTTCTTGACCACGCGGCGCGGCACCAGGGCCGTATCTACTTCGCTGAGGTAAGAATTGTCTGCCCAGAAAAATCTGCGGTACAGCGCTGGCGTGCGCATGGTAGCCTTAAGCGTGATTCGGCCTTCGGAGGTCCGCAGCACCTCCGTATTGAACTCACCCGCGTGGAAGCTCCCGTAGCGCATGCTGTAGGAAAGCTGTTCCTGGATGAGAGACTGGTCTCCTCTTTCATCCCAGGTTCTTGCCGAGGGATAACAGAGGCCTATGAGTAGCGCAAGCGATACCAGCATTGTTCGGCTCCTCACGTTGGGGAAGAGCTTGTTTCGGTTTTGTCGGTTGGGGGGCTGCTGTCACTTGGTAACGTTTGGCCGTCAAGGCGCCGGAGAGCCGCATTGGCCCGGCGCCCCTTCCACGAGAACTTGCCGAATGTACCGACGATGCCGACGACCACGATGTAAGGCACTTCCGCCAGCGTCCACAGCGGGAAGTAGAGCAAAAGGTCGCCTCGCCCAAAGCAGTGAGCCGCCCGCAGTAGCAGCAGCAGCTCCGCGATTACTTTTGCCGCAAAGGCAGCGGAAACTGCTAATCGAAGGGTCGGCACAAAAAGGGCGCACACTCCCCCAACCAGCAGGGAGAGGTTGAAAAGGTAGACGCACAGGATGTAGGCGAAAAAGGCCACGTTCTGCCTGATTTGGAAGGCACCATTGGATGCCCAGCGTACGCGCTGGTGAAACAGGCGGTGGAGACTAGGCTCCGGCTCGCTGGTGTTGAAGGCACGAGGGCTCGAGGCGAAGCGCAGACGCCACCGGGTGCGCCGTCGCACGAGCTGCAGCAGGAGCACGTCGTCGCCGGAGATGCGATGGCCGATGGCGCGAAATCCCCCCACCTCCTCGTACACGCAGCGCCGGTACCCCAAATTCTGCCCAGAGGCTGCCAGGGGGAATCCGAGGTTGCACGAACCGGCCGCAGCAGCCATGAGTGCCAGAAAGTCTATGGCCTGCAACTGCTCGATAGTGCTGCGGCGCTCATGTTTGCGCCCTAGCTGGGAGAAACCCGCCACCATGCCCACGCGCGGCAGGAAGTACGATACCATCGTCCCTATCCACGTGGAGCGCACGCGGCAGTCAGCGTCGGTGGTGAGAATGATCTCCCCCTTGCTCTGGGCGATCCCGCTGGCCAGCGCCTGCTTCTTGGGACTCAGCGTGCCGTCACCAGGTGCCGAGCGCACATACTGGAAGTGCGGGTACTTTTGTGCAGCCCGCTGAACGATCTCCGCCGTGCGGTCAGTGGAGTCGTCGTCCACCACAATGACCTCGTACTTGTCGCGGGGATAAGTCTGGTGGGCGAGGTCCTCCAGCAGGCGCTCGATAGTACGCTCCTCATTGCGCGCGGCAATTACCACCGAGACCGAGTATTGGCGTTGGTTAATCCCCCGCCTCGGGAAGAAGAGTCCGAGCCAGAAGAGGAGTACCACCCCTGCGTAGACTGCGGCCAACACCAGAAGCGCGGTGGAGAACCACTCGGTCATGTTTCAGCCTCGGCGATTCGCACGCCCTTCCGGGCCGTGGTGCCTTTCCAGGAGAATTTGCCCAATGCGCCCCAGGTGGCAAAGATGACCACATAGGGGATGTAAAGGAGCGCTCCCAAAGGCAGTAAGGGCCACAGATGCCACCTGCGAAAGCGCGCAGCGCCACATCCGACCAGGAGCAACTCTGGAATCCAGGCCAACGCGAGCCCTGCTCCCAGGACCCACGGGGCTATCAGGCCAAGAGTGGCTAATGGCACCGCTACCAGGAGCGCGCAGTGAAAGAAGTAAATCGCCACCAGCAGCGCGGTGAGCCACGGGGCATAGAAGAACCCCTTGGAAGCGTGTCGCGCGCGTTGATGTCCAAAATGGGCAAAACTCTCCGGCGCGGAGCTTGTCACCACGGTGCGGGGGTCCCAAGCGTAGCGAATGCGCCATGAGGTGGCACCTACTTTGTGCAGGAGCAAGTCGTCATCGCCGGAGAGCAGGTGCTCTACCCCTGCAAAGCCGCCCACTGCCTGGTAGACTTTTTTCCTGTAGCTGAGGTTGGTGCCGGTGCAGGTGAGGGGCACGCCGAGCCCGACACCCCCGGCCGCAACGCAGGCCATCGCCAGGGAATCGAGCTCCAGCAAACGAGCCACCAGCCATGGGGAGGAGGCCGAGACAAGGCATGAGCGCCCAGTCACGAGCCCTACCTCCGGTGTGAAATAGGAGACCACGCCTGTCACCCAGGTGGGAGGCGGCTCACAGTCGGCATCGGTGCACATGATGATTTCGCCCCGGGCGCGGTCAATGCCCATATTGATGGCGTGCTTCTTGGGTGACCAATTGGGCGGGCACTCGGTTACCCGCACCAGTTCGAGGTGGGAGTGTGCGGGCACGAGCTCCTCCACGAGCGCCGCAGTCCTATCCTCGGAGCGATCGTCCACAACCACGATCTGCAACTTGCCGGGAGGGTAGTCCTGGGCGAGCAGAGCGCGCACGCACCGCCGGATGGTCCTTTCCTCATTCCGTGCCGCCACCACGACGGTCACGGAAGGGCGTTCTTCTGTTCGCGGCCCTTCCGGACGCATGAGGCCGATGAGCAACGCGAGCAGGAAAAGCGCAAAGATCGCCCCGAGTGCCAGCAGCAGAATAGTGAAAGCGGTCGCGACCACGGAGGATGCCTTCTAATAGTTCACCGCGACCGAGATGGTGGCTCGGCGCTCATATCCTGCCTCGCCCAACACGTGGGCACGGTTTTTCAGGTGCCCCCCGGTGTAGGTCAATGAGACAAAGACATCCTTTCGCACCTGGTCGATCACCTGGAATGCCACGGACCTCTCGTGTTCCACCACTCCAGAGAGGAACGACTTCCGCTCTGAGCCGCCTTCCGGGTACGGTTTCCACAGGCCGCCTTGGCCCGTTCGTCGCCACTGCACCAGGAGCTGGGTGAAGATGTCTCTGCTCCACTGGTACTCGGCCGCCATGGCTACGTTATCGCCGTCCGGTCCCAGCCAATGGCCGATGATGCGATCGTAGTGCACATAGACGTTGAGCGAGTCGTAGTGGGTGTAGACAAAGGGCTCGACGCGCGTGTATTCCAGGCGTATTACTCCCTCTGGCAGACCCGGGGGCGAAACCCAGTGCCCGCCGATGGTAAAGGCGAACTTGTTCCCGTAGTACCGTAGGGGATTCTTGGTCAGGGTCATATCGTCCAGCAGAAGCTCGCCATACACCTTTATGTGTGCGAGAGGAAATGCCGTCATGTCGAAGCTCAGCATGTTGTTGTCTCGGTCTCCCAAGTGGTGTTCTGCCACGTGGTAGGGCATGAGCGGGTTGAGGTAGCTGAATTCTACGTCCCGACCTCCGTAGAGTACACTCTCTGAGCCAGCCAGGGTGAGCCAATCAGCCAGGGCTATCTCCAGGCGATGCGCAGCGAGGTAGCGAGGGCCGCCCATCCTGGTAAGAAAGGCGTGGATGGCGGTAAAAGAAAACCGCTTGAACGGCAGCGTGAGCCGGAACGCGTCGAAAAGGGGAGCATTGCGGGACAGAAGCAGGCCACCGCGCCAACCCGGGCCCCAGTGTGCCTGCATCCTGCCAATCTGCACTTGGGCGCCGAGCGTCTGGAGGATCACGTACGCCTCCGCCTGGTCGGAGTAGACGTTGCGGCCGGAGGTGACGAGAGGCATTCCACGCTGCGGGTCAAAGCTCTCCTCCGGTACGGTCCCGCCGCGCGTCATGGTGTTGCGCGCGTCCACGTAGAAGCCCAGGCGGCCGCCCAGACTCCCACGCACAATACCTCCCCCCATGGCGCGCCACTGCCGAACCCCGCTTTGCATGGTGTCGGCGCGGTGACCATCCACAGCGAGCGCAAGGAGCGCGTCCACAAAGGCGAGGCTTGTGCCTTCCTGCCACCGCATCAGGTGACGTTCACGGTACCGCGGTTGCACGTGGAGAGCGGCAATCGAGGGCTCGTCGCAGAGTTCGCCTTTGAGTTGCTCCAAGAGCTCTCGTTCGCTCCTACTCAGCAAGGAAGGGTCCTCCTGCGCGGCCTTATCGGCTGTAGCGACGAGCTCAGCCACCTGCGCCCGGGACATGGGCATAGCACGCAACCCCATCTTGCGCACAAGGCCCTTTGTTTCCAGCCGCTCCAGCAGGCGGTAGGCCCAGTGGTCCATCGGCACATTGACCGACTGCCCGACCACGGTGAGCGCCGGAGCGAAGAGCATGCATGAGGTGGAAAGTACAAGGATGAGTCTACGCAGAGCTTCCTCCTGCCGAACTGACAAAACCCTCACTGGGCATTCGACGCCTGGTCCGAAGGACTGTGGGAATTTAGCAAATCCCTAAGAAAATTCAAGGCCCTTTTTCCTGCATGGCTGACCACTTTCCCGGCAAGGCAATGGGGAGGGCATTAGGACGCAGGCCACGGACTTGCAGCTGGGGCAACAAGAGTTCCAGAACGCGGGCAGTACGTGGTGCGTTGGCATGCCCATCGTGGAAAAGCACAATGTCGCCCCCGCGCACTTTGCGAAGCAGCCTGTGCGCCAAGCGCTCCGGGTCAAGGCGGGGAAGATAGTCGCCGCTGCTCAACGACCATAAGACGACGCGTTTCTCGGTGGCTGCCGCAGCCTTAAACAGCGCCGGACTCACAGAGCCGTAGGGCGGGCGGAAACAGCGAGGCACCCGCCCCACAAGGGCCGCCACCGCCTCATCGGTGCGGCGGATGTCCTCAACAATCGCTGCGGAGCTAAGATGCCCCAGGCGGGTGTGGGCAAAGGAGTGGGTGCCCAGGCCATGGCCCGCCTGCAGGAGCCGGCGCACCAGCTGAGGGTGGGCCGCAGCGCGGCAGCCGAGCACAAAGAAGGTAGCCAGACACCCGTGTGCCTCCAGGAGATCCAGAGTCAAGGGCGTCCCATGCGGGTCAGGTCCGTCGTCAAACGTGAGGTAGACTTCCTCCATGCGCGGCCCACGCCACACCGAACAGGGGATGAGCTTGGTCACGATGCACGGAATCCGGTACATGTGCACTTTCGGCCTCGATTCGTGGCGAAAACCGGTCAGGCGAATCCCCGGGGGTGCTCAGCTCCCTTGGATTCTGTTGTGGGCTTTCCGCTCCTGGCGGCCAAGAGCTTCCTGCGGTTGGTTAGAAGACTCCGTCTGGGTAATCAGCTTTTCTCGCAAGATGAAGATGAGGCCCACCAGGCTGGGCAGAAGCACATTGATGGCGAAGAGCATCAACGAAGCGTTGAAGGCGGTCGTCTCTTGAGCATGGACGTACGAGAAAAATTCCACCGCCGCTCGTTCCCTCACGCCCAAGTCGCCGAGGGAGATGGGCATGAGCGTCTTGACAAAGAGCGTTGCCGCTGCCGCCTGGAGCGATGGGAGCAGGGGCACCGACTCAAACGCCAAAGCGAGAACATAGAATTGGCCGATGTACACCATGTAGAACAGGGCGCACAGGCCCAGAAGCACTCTCGCTTGCGGCCGCCCGAAGTGGTCGAAGGTGGCGATGAGCTGTTTGATCTTTTCCCGAAAGGGCAGGGTGATGTTAATCCCGTAAAGGAGGGTGCGTATCGCTTCGGGGTGCAACACAAAATAGAAAAGCAACAGCAGGACCACGGTCGCAAACAGTGCCAGGGGCCACAGTACCAATGGTTGCTCCAGACGGGCAAAGAGCAGGAGTAGGAGGCTTGCCGTTCCCCCCAGGTAGAGGACCGCGGCGGCATAGAGTTTGTCCAACAGCGCCAGGCCGAGCAGCGTGACCCACGGTCGGTCCTTGATGAATACCACTCGCCCGAATTCGCCCACCCGTCCTGGGGTGATGAAGCCAAGGGTAAAGCCGGCGAAGAGCGATGCCAGCAACTCGCGCAAGGAAACCTCTGGCTTGATGAGCCGTACCAGGTAGCGCCATTTGAAATACTGGAGGTAAAGGTTGAGCACAGAGAGCGCAAGCGCGACGCCAAAGCATTCCAGGCGGGCACTGCTAAATGTTGCCCATATGCGCGTTGGCTCAATGCGCCGTACGAGAACGGTCATGACCAACAAGGCCACGAGCAGCTTGGCCAAGTGGACTCCGCGACGTCTAGACAAAAACGCGCCTCCCCTCGGTGCAGTTGGTGCAGATGTCGATTTCCTCTCCATTTAGAATCCGCTCGCGAAATGAATTGTATGCGGCTGACGACCAGATCGCGGCCAACGGGGCCTCGGCGACGTTGCCCATGGCATAGCGGCCGTCTTTGTCGAAGCAGCATGGCGAAACCCGGCCGTCGCTGTTCACTACCGCGCTCAGCCAAGGGCGTCGGCATGGCAGTCGGCGCGTGCCTTTCGGGACAAGGTGTCCCTGCTGGATGCGATAGCGGCGGTAGCGCTCCTGACGCGGGAGAAACTGTTCCGCCTCGGCGGCCGTTGCTACTTGCGCCGTTTTTACCAACAGGCGGTCTGCACCCAGCTCGCTGGCCAGAAGGCGGATAGAGGGCAGCTGGTGCTCATTGTGCCGAAGCACCAAGAACTGCACGAAAACCCGAGGCGTTGAGCTCAGAAGCCGCTCGCGAGTAGTGACGAGATTCCTCACACCTCGAGTGACGCGATCAAAAGAGCCTCCGCGGCGATACAACTCGTAGGTTTGCCGGTCGGCCCCATCTAACGACACCACCACGGTGTCCAGCCCGGAGGTGACGGTATCTGCCACGACCGTTGGATCGTCAAAGAAGTGGCCGTTAGTGCTGGTGGTCACGTAGATGCCCAAGCGCTTAGCATATCGGACGAAGCCGAGAAAGTCAGGGTGAAGATACGGCTCGCCCTGGTTGAAAAGGAGCAGATAGACCAGCTGCTCGCCCACTTCGTCCATCAGGCGACGAAAGAGGTCTAACGGAAGGCGCGCAGGCGGACGGTTGATTTGCCCTGATCCGGTGTGACACTCCGGGCAGCGCAGGTTGCAGCGGTTAGTCGGCTCAACCATGAGGATGGCGGGCAGCCCCCAGACGTGCGGGCGGCCAGTGGCAACGGAGGTGGCATAGGAAGACACGGCAAGGGCGAGGTTGTGCATTCGCCGCCACGTGAGAGCACGAACGAGCCTGTCGAGAGCCACTTCCTTCATTGCTTTTGGGCCACAATGTACCAGGCGGGATTCAGCCACCAGTTGAAAGCCCCCGCGCGGTCGCTCACGAGTCGAGGCAGCCAGTGGAGCACTCCGGCTCGTTTTGCCCAATGAGCCAGGCGGAGGTGCCAGGGAGCACAAAAAGCCGCACGCGGCTCTAAGGCGATGAGGCGTGCCGCGGCACGGTTGACAAAGTTCATCACAAGCCCCGCCTCCTGCATCAGCGCGCGCAAGGAGCGCAGAGAGAGCAACGCGGGCACTATGCTGCCCTCAGGGCCTTCTGCCCTTCGTCTTCGCGTGAGGAGGGCCACTGCCCAACGCGGGAGAGCCGCGACAAGCGGTAGCCCCCAATGAGGGTCAGATAGCACATTGCAGGGCGACCAGCGATTGGGGGTGACAAGAAAAAGGAGCCCACCTTTCCTTAGGGTACGGGCGGCCTCTTGGAGCAACAGTCCCGGCGCGCTCACATGCTCGAGCACATCCTGCAAAATCAGCGCGTCGAATCTCCCATCCTTGAAGGGCAATGCGGTTCCATCTCCTTGCACGAGAGTGAGCTGAACGCGTGCTGCTTCGGCCAGCTCGCCTGTCACGTCCAGACGGCGGCGGTCTCGCTCCAAGGCGAGAACCACCGCCCCTCTGCAGGCCAAAGCAACGCTTGTCCCGCCCACACCGCAGCCGACATCCAGCACCACCGACCGATGAGGAAGCAAGGTTGCCAAAAGTTCGGCAGCAAGCTCACCACGGCGCCGCGCAGCTTGGTGGTAAGAGCGCCACCTCCTGTAGTTAGGGTGTGCGCGGGATGGCAATAGTTGCTCTGCGCTGCGGCCGATCCTTCCCAGTGAGGTGCCGGCGCTCATTGGCGCCAGCGGATTTGTCCGACTCTGCTGCACAAGCCGAGGACCACGTTGCTCAGAACAAAGTAGGGTTCCCAGATGCAGAACGCTGCCCAGCTGAAAGTTTCGCCGAATCGCCGTGCGGCGAGGCGCAGGATGAACCAATCCAGCACCAGTTTGGCGGCCAGGGTTGCGACCGGAACGACAACCGGCCCGCCCAAGAGCAATGCCCCGATTGGGGCCAGCCACAATAGTGCGTTTGCGAGGTGGAGCAGCGCGTAACCCAGCTTGAGAGGGCTCGGGTAGTGCCACCCAGCCGAGAGGTGCCGACGGCGTTGCCTAACCAACTCCGCCACGGACCCAGGCGCCGCACCGGGGACAAACGTGGATGGACAGATGGCATAGCGCATCTGCCAGTTTGTGTGCCGAGCTACCAGGTGAAGAAACAGGTCGTCGTCCCCTGATGGGGAGTTCATAATCGCGACGAGGCCACCCACTTGGTCGTAGACCGCACGTCGGTAAGCCAGATTGCGGCCCGTGCAGGTGGTTGGTCTGCCGAGCGCAATGCCGGCTGCGGCTATGGCGGCCGAGGCAAGGGTGTCCATGCCCACCACTGCCCCCAGCAGGCCCTTCCCGATAAGCGGAGCGTAGCCGGCCACCAGGCCGACGTCGGGCTCGAAATAGCGGACTAGACCTTCGACCCAGCCTGCGGGGGGGCGGCAATCTGCGTCCGTGAGCAGAAGGAGCTCTCCCTCCGCGTGAGCAATGCCTTTGGCCAGCGCGTGTTTCTTCGGACCAACGCCTGTCGGGAGCTCACGCACATGGACCACGAGCACGCGCGGGTCCCTTTGGGCCCAGCGGGCCAACATCTGTGCGGTGCCGTCTTCGGATCGGTCATCGATGAGCACAAACTGCAGCCGATCGCTGGGGTAGGTCTGGCTTACCAGGCATCGCACAAAGTCGTCGATGCTGTTAGCCTCGTTCCTGGCGGCGCATATCACCGAGACGCGCGGCTGCTCCCTGGCGGTACCGGGTCTCAACGCCCGCAGGCCCGTCGCTATCCGGCACAGGACGAGCGCGTAAAGGCTGAGCGCGAACAGAACCAGACCACAAAGTATCAATTCCCAGCTACCTTCGGCCCTTGCTCAGATGTCTGCCGCCTTGTGCCAAAAGTAGGCAAAAACCGCGAAACAAGCAAGGCCTTTGTCAGCCTTTGGGAGAGAGAAAAAGGTGTTGAAAATGACTCTTTTTTCGGCTAATTTTATGTGCACAGCAAGAGCAGTCACAACTCGGAAGGAGTTATGGAGCTGCATCTGCCCTATGGACGATCGGTACTTACAGTAGAGCTTCCCGGAGAGAGGGTTTTATCGGTTGTGGGCATAGGGGGCGAGCCGCTTTTCTCAGAAGAGCAAATCCTCCGGCAGGCCTTGGCAAGGCCTATAGGCTCCCCGCCTTTGAGCCGCTTGGTGCGCCGAGGCGAGCGCACCACCATCGTCGTACCTGATGCCTCACGACGGTGCGCAGCGCAGATTTTTCTTCCTCACCTGTTAGAGATACTCAATGGCAAGGGTATCCAGGATGCCGACATCACTGTTCTCTTTGCCACTGGCAGTCATGGCCGGCAACGAGAGGAAGACCGACTGGAAGTGGTGGGGCCAGAGGTCTTTCGGCGTGTGCGCCTCGTGGACCACGACTGTCGTGAGCAGGCCGACCTGGTGCACGTGGGAGAGACCATCAAGGGAACGCCGGTATGGTTCCATAAGTTAGTGGTCAAGGCGGAGCGCCTGATTGTGGCGGGGGGCACCAGTCATCACCCAATCACCGGTTACGCAGGAGGGCCCAAGCTGTTGAACCCCGGTTGTGTCGCCCTAGAGACAGTACACCGCTGTCACGCACTGGGCATCGACCAGGAGGCCGGAGGGCTGGTATCCGAGTGCGCTCCTGGGGTTGCCGAAGGCAACCCGGTCTACGATGACATCATGGATTCGATGAAGTTCGTGCAGGTGGATTTTGCCCTGCATGTGATCGTAGATGCGCAAGGTCGAGTTCGTGAGGCGTGTGCAGGGGCGCTGACCGCCAGCTGGGCGAAGGCGCGACAATTGGCCGATGCCTTCTATCGGGTACCGGTGGAACAACGCCTACCCTTGGTTGTGGCCAGTTGCGGGGGCTCCCCTTTTGATGACACCTTTGTACAAGCGTATCGCGCAATCCGAAATGCCTCATCACTGGTGAGTGATGGGGGACACCTGGTACTTTTCGCGGCCTGCCCCCAGGGTGTTGGCGCAGAGCACTTTCTGGAGTTTTTCGCCGCCCCATCGCAGCGGGAATTGGCGCGCCAGCTTGGCGCGACCTACCGAAGTTTCGGCGTCACAGCGCTAGGACTTCGCGGGGTGTTGCAGAGGATACGACTCACCGTGGTCGGCGGGTTATCAGTCTCCGCAGGCGCCGCCATGGGTGTCGACGTGGAACCCTCTCCGGAGCGAGCATTGGAACAGGCGCTTAGCCAGCTGCCACCGGGTGGACAGCTCGCCGTGGTGCCAAACGCACACCTTACCGTGCCTGTAGTGGAGGGGCGGTGAGAACCGTATGGTGGTGGGCGGTGGTGGCGGCGCTCATCCTTGGTGCTGGCTGCAGCTACTTTGAGCCTGTGCCCCGCGCACGGAGCGGGGATTACTCGGTACAAGGCGCGCAGCCTGCGACCGACTGGGCCACAGGGAAAGCAGGAGCTGGGACCTACTCCTCTTCCTCACCGGCAACGCGCACATGGACCGGCCTGAGCGACGAGCAGATAGTCGCTTTAGCAAATGAGATCAAGACCTTCCTGGGTGCGCCGTACCTCTGGGGCGGCTCGTCCCCAGAGGGTGCGGACTGCTCCGGCTTTGTCTCCACCGTATTCCGGCGCGCCTGGGGGCTTGTCCTGCCCCGTTCGGCAGAGGGGATGCAAAGCATGGGCGAAGCAGTGGCCAAGGATTCGCTGCGGTTTTCCGATCTCGTCTTCTTTAGTGCGCCGGGCGTGCGAGAGGTGGCGCATGTGGGCATCTATGTGGCCAAAGGCCTTTTCGTCCACGCCAGCCCTACAAAGGGTGTCATCCTCTCGAGCCTCGAGGAAGACTATTTTCGCGAGCATTATGCGGGAGCGAGGCGATTGGTCCGCTATGTGGCACGGTGAGAGGCTCCTTCAGAAGGCAGTTGCGAAAGGAGGGGCAAGGGGGGCGTTTTGTCGTTCCTTGACCAGCGTGAAGGAGGGGCGCTGACCGTGGAAGAGGCGAAGGTGGAGAAGGGCGCGGAGTTAACCCTCCCTATTGCTTCACTTGCCTTCGGTGGTAAGGGCGTGGCGCGCGTCGGGGATTTTGTCGTGTTCGTCGAGGGGGCTTTGCCGGGGCAAGAGGCACGGGTGCGCATTATTCGACGAAGGCGCAGCTACGCGGAGGCGAAGATTATCGAAGTAGTGCGCGAGTCGCCTCTTGCCACCACGCCGGCCTGTCCGCACTTTCCGGATTGCGGGGGCTGCCAGCTCCAGAACTTGCGCTACGAGGCACAACTGGAGGCAAAGCGCCAGCACGTGGTGGACAACCTGCAGCGGGTCGCAGGATTGCCCTCACCACCGGTGGCGCCCATCCTGGCCAGTCCGGCGCAGTTCTTCTATCGGAACAAAATGGAATTCGCCTTCGCGGATCGCCAGTGGGTGCCAACCCAGCTCCTTGGAGATGGCGAGTTCCAAAGGGAGGGACTGTTCCTGGGTCTTCACCCCCGAGGGCGCTACGACACTGTGGTGGAGGTGACAAACTGCCAGCTGCTCTCTCCGCTCAGCAATGAGATCCTCGCCTACCTGCGTGCGTTCGCCCGCGACTCCGGGCTCCCTGCCTATTCCACCAAAAGTCGACAGGGTTTCTGGCGCCATGCGGTTATTAGGGAGGGCAAACAGACCGGCGAGGTGCTGGTGAACCTCGTAGTCTCTGAATCCAGGGAGGAGACCCTTTCTGCCCTTGCCTCCGGGCTGGTCCGAGAGTTTCCCTCCGTAGTAGGGGTTGTCGCCACGGTATCTACTTCCCCTGCGAATGTGGCCTACGGAGAGGACCAGAGAGTCCTGGTAGGACGTCCCTACATTGAAGAACGGCTGGGGCGCTATGTGTTTGAAGTTACAAGCACCTCCTTCTTTCAGTCCAACCCACAGCAGGCAGAGCGCCTGTACGGGATAGCGGTGCAGTATGCTGCTCTCCAGGGTGAGGAGGTGGTGTACGACCTTTACTGTGGCACCGGTACGATCAGCGTTTTTCTGGCCGAAAAGGCCCGGGAAGTCTGGGGGTTTGAGCTGGCGGAGGAAGCGGTGCGGGACGCGCACCGGAACTGCGTGCGCAATGGTGTGGGAAACTGTCGTTTCGTCAGTGGGGACGTGCGAACCACACTTGCCAGAGTGTTGGAGCGAGACGAAGCCCCTCGGCCGGAAGTGGTGGTACTGGATCCACCTCGTGCAGGTGTGCATCCGCGCGTGTTGAAGTTGGTGTGTGAGATCGCACCGCGCCGGGTCGTCTACGTCTCCTGCCACCCAGCAACACTGGCGCGGGATGTGGCGATGCTGGTTCAGTGCGGTTACCAACTCCTTGGGGTCACCCCGGTGGATATGTTCCCGCAGACCTGGCACGTCGAAGCGGTTGCCTTGCTGCAAAAAGGCACGTAGGCGGCACCCGCGTCGTCATGGGCTAAGAGCTTTTTTCTCATTGATTTTGGCACGGGAATTTCGTATCTTCAAAGGTCATCTTTTGCGGTATTATAGCCAGCGCTGTGTTGATCACTGACGCGTGAGGACGCAATGAGATCGCCGTTGAAGATCCTTTATGTGGCCTCGGAAGTAGCTCCATTCGCGAAGACCGGCGGGCTTGCTGACGTAGCCGCCGCCTTTCCGAAGGCGCTGCAGGAGCTGGGACACGATATCAGGGTGATGATGCCCAAGTACGGCGTCATCAATGAGCGGCGCTACGTGCTGCGGGAGGTGATCCGGCTCAAAGAAGTCGTCGTGGACCTGGGGGGTGAAAAGCTCGTAGGCAGCGTCAAGTCGGCATTCATCCCAGACACTAAAGTTCAGGTCTACTTCTTGGACTACCCTCCCTTGTTCGGGCGACCAGATCTCTACACGGACCCAAAGACGGGCAAAGATTGGCCGGACAATGCTGAGCGCTTCACCTTCTTTTGCAAAGGTGTGCTGGAGACGCTGAAGTTGCTCCACTGGCAGCCGCACGTCATCCACTGCAACGACTGGCATACCGGTCTGATTCCCGTTCTCCTGCGCACGACGTACAGCCAGGAACGGCTCTTTGCTAAGACCTCCACGGTCTTCTCCATTCACAACCTCGCCTACCAGGGGGTGTTCAGCAAGACAAAGTTTGCGCTCACCGGTCTTCCCCAGGAGCTCTTTCGCCCAGACGGTGGAGTGGAGTTCTACGGGAAGTTGAGTTTCTTGAAAGCGGGTATCGTTTTTGCGGATGCGCTCACCACGGTGAGCGAGCGCTATGCGGAGGAGATCACCAGCGACCCAGAGTTGGCCTGTGGCCTCATGGACGAGCTCCGCTCCAGGCGCGAAGCGCTTTTCGGTATTTTGAACGGCATTGACGACAGCGTGTGGAACCCCAAAACGGATCCGCTCATTGCGAAGAACTATTCCCTTACGGATCTTGCCGGGAAGGCCGAAAACAAGAGAGCACTCCTGGAGAACTTGGGCTTGCCGTATATGCCCGAAGTGCCGGTGCTCGGCATGATATCCCGCCTTGCGGACCAGAAGGGGTTTGACTTGGTGGCCGAAGCATTTCCCGAGCTGATGAAACATGACCTGCAGTTTGTGCTGCTGGGAACAGGAGAGCCCAGGTACCACAAGCTTTTCGCCTCGATGGCCAAGCGCTACCCGAAAAAAGTCTCGGTGAACCTACGGTTTGATAATGCCCTGGCGCACCAGATTGAGGCGGGTGCGGACATGTTCCTCATGCCTTCCCGATATGAACCCTGCGGGCTAAACCAGATGTACAGCCTTGTCTATGGCACAATCCCTATCGTGCGCGCGACCGGCGGGCTGGCCGATACCATCACCGAGTTCGACCCTGAGCGGTGCACGGGCAACGGGTTTGTTTTCGTGGAATACAATGCTCAGGCGTTACTGCAGGCGGTGGAACGGGCCCTTGGCGTATGGGCCGACCAAAAGGTGTGGCGGAAGCTGGTCAAAAGTGCGATGCGGAGCAACTTCAGCTGGAAGAATTCCGCAAGCAAGTACGTGAAGCTGTATACCAAGCTTGAGATGAGCAGGCGGAAGTGAGGAGCGCTGTCGCAGCCTGGGACATCCTGTTTCTGGAGACGACAGGCGCGCCTGTGGCAGCCCTTTTGGGGAAGCGGGCAGGCGAGAACAAGTCTATCGTTTCTGAAGAGTTAGACGTGAGATATCGATGCCGCGTGGGGTGGCATTATAGTTGCCAAGTGAAAGTGCCCGGCAGTGCACTTTGGTGAGGTAGCAACCGAAGGCACCGATGGAGGGAATTCAGCTCCGCACATCGCAGGTAGGCGCAGCAGGTACCGTCACGCTTCTTCGCGTGAAGGGGTACGTGGACGCAACCACGGCTCCCGAAATGCACAAGGCGGTGGCAAGCCTTCTCCAGCAGGAGCACTACCAGATAGTCGTCGACCTGAGTGCCGTCAATTACATCAGCAGCGCTGGGTGGGGCGTTTTTGTAGGGGAGATTAGGACGATTCGGGAGGCCGGCGGGGATCTGAAGATTGTGCACATGACCCCCGAAGTCCGTGAGGTGTTTGAGATGCTGGAGTTCAACCGCATCCTCACCTCTTATGAAAGCATCGAGGAGGCGATCGACGACTTTGACGTCTGCACGGGTTATGACCTTTCCCGAAGCGTGCGCCGCCAGGTGGTGCCCTCATTGGAGTTCGACGTGCAGCCAGCGGTCCGGGTTGCACAGCCCAGCACCACGAGACCCGCACTGGCTACGGCGGAGGGCCCCCGTGTCTTTGCCGGTGAACAAGGGCAGTTCATGCGGCCAGCTGAGGCTATCGATTTGCCCCTCACCGAGAAGGTGCGCAAGATCGTTCTGGAAAACCCGAATAGCGGAGCATGGGGGGTCATGCGCGCCCTGAACTCGCCCCGCTTCGGTTACACGCGCCTCAACTACTTCAAGGTGCGCAGCCTCCTGAAGCGGTTGAACCTGGACACTAAAGAAAAGCGCTATAGATTCTATCGGTCGCGTTGAGACATGAGTAAACTCCCTATGGCAACTCATGCGGGTACACTCCTCTGGGTGCGAGCTGAAGCCCACCGTAAACGAGGAGGGCGAGGCCCGGTCGCGTTGGCCGTGGCCTTTTTGTTGTGCACGGCGATGGCAGCTCCTGGTCGGTGTCAATCAGGTGCAGACAAGGCGGCTCCCACTTTCGGCTACGGAGACGGTGTGCGCATTTTCATTTGGGAGAGCTGGGAGCGGGCGGAATTGCAAACCTTTGCCACCAAGTTTAGCAACGAGTACGTGGTAGACGGGGAAGGTTTTATTACCTTGCCCATCTTTGGCAAGCTCAAAGTTGTGGGTCTGAGCCCAGAGGGGCTCATCGAGGTGCTGCGGGAGAAGCTCCGCCCTTATACCAAAGACCCGATCATCATGGTCACGCCGCTGGTGCGGGTGACATTGTTAGGGCAGTTTCGGCAGCCCGGTTCGTATCGGGTTGACCCCCGTGATGCGCTTTGGAGCGTCATCGAGCGAGCGGGAGGGCCAGGGCCGGACTGTGACCTGCGCCGCCTCCAGCTTAGGCGTGGCGGGCAAACGGTGCGCAAGAGTTTGCTGGCAAGTTGGGAACGGGGCTCATCTCTCATGGAGATCGGCGTGCGCAGCGGCGATGTCATCTATGCGCCGCGCGTGCCGCGTGTGACCTTCCGCGACGTGGTCTACTACTTCCAGTTTATGGTCTCCCTGGTTTCACTGTACGTTGCCATCAAGAGGTGGGAATAGTATGGGTGTGCCTGCCGACGGGGGCCTGCCCAACATAGAAAGCTTGATGTTGGAAGAGGAGGCGCCACCGTCTCAGTTCAATCTGGGACGCTTGGTGCGCGGCATCTTCCGTCGCAAATGGATCGTGGTGGGGGTGACTCTCTTGGCGGTGGCGATAGCAGCCTATCGCGCCAGTAAGATGGTACCCCTCTACAGCGCCACTGCTCGTATCTATGTCCGTGGCTACGAGGGGAAAGGCGGCGGAGGCGCAGCCCTCGAGACCGCGCACGTCTGGGAGTTTGGTACCCGTTCCTTTGCCGAGAGAGCAGCAGCACAGTTTGGTCTTACCTGTGAGCTCCAGGGGGCTTTCCGCAGTATGGCACCTGGACAAGTCTTCCTCGAGTTTCGCGCTGAACAGGAGCCGGTTACCGGTGGTTACGTGCTGGACCTCGATGCGCAGGGGGGCTACACCCTCAAGAAGATCGAAGGGCAGGGGGATGTGGTGCTGGCCAGGGGCCCGGTCAGCCAGATAATTGACAGTTCCCTCACAGTCAACGGCTTTACGTTTCGCCTCCGGCGCGATGTGTACGCCCCTTCGCTGAGTATCCCTTTCCGCGTGCGCAGCCTGCAGAGTGCTGCGAGCTTTCTCCAAAGTCGGGTCAAGACCATCTTCCGCACTCCGGCTGATGTGGTGGCGGTCATCATGACCGACACTGACCCGGTGCGTGTGGCCAACATGGTCAACCACGTGGCGGAAATCTACATCGAAGAAGCGAGAAACATGCGGCGGCGGGATGCGCAGCGCACCATCAGCGTGTTGGAAGGAAGGGCAAGAATCGCAGAGGAGAAATACCGGGCCAGCGCTGAGGAGCTGCGCAAATTCAAACAGCGCTATCCCTTTGTCGAGGCGGCAGGCGCAGTTCAGCAGAGCGATGTGCTGGTGAGACTGGAGGCCCAGCAGCGCGCCCTCACCGACCGCAAGAAAGCCCTGCGCATCTTGGTGGATGAGCTGGGTTCGGACTTTTCTCCAGAACGACGTGAACAGACGGGACGGTTTGTGGTCCACGCGCTGGCCCAGACCGAAGGGCTGGCCACCGTGCCTGAGGTGCAGCTGGCCATGCAACGTCTGGGGGACCTGGAGCGGCAGTGGCAGACAGTAGTGGTGGGCCGAGGCCTCACCGATGCACATCCGCAATATCGCGAGTTGAACGATAAGATAGTGCGCGAGTATCGAGCCATAGCTGAGGCGGCACGACAGTATCTTACGTCCTTAGATCAGCAGGAGCAGGAGCTGGGCAGGACGATCGCACAATTCCGCTCGCAGAAGGCGGTGGCGCCGGTGATCATGGATCAGTACGCCGAGCTGCAGCGCCAAGCAGAAGCAGACGGGCGGCTGTATAACGAGCTGCTGCGTCTGTTGGAGGAAGAGCGAATTGCTCAGTCCGTCGAGGCGCAGAAGATTGGCTTCTTGGACCGCGCCACCGTGCCGCAAGCTCCCATTTCCATGGGGCGCAAGAAGGTTCTTATGCTCGGGGGACTGCTCGGACTATTGGTTGGCTGCTTGATCGCGGCCATTCTGGAACTGGCGGACAAGACCATTCGCACCGCGGAAGATGTGCGCGCCTTCCTCCGCCTGCAGGTGTTGGGAGCCGTGCCGGCATTGGACTTCAAGGACCTGAGTGAATACGACGACTCGCAGCGCGCGCGTCTGGTGGACAGGCTGTTGGTGACCCACGACTACTCGCCCACCCCCATCGGCGAGGCCTATCGCGCGCTGCGCACTAACCTGCTCTTTTCTAAGCAAGCGGGCAAGATCCGCGCTCTGGTGATTACAAGCATTGCGCCTAACGAGGGCAAGTCCTTTACCGCTGCCAACTTGGCTATCATCATTGCCCAGCAAAAGACAAACACCCTGCTTGTGGACGGCGACCTTAGGCGAGGTGTGCTCCACAACACGTTCGGGTGTCCCAAGGAGCCGGGACTGACCAACTACTTGTCCGGTACGGCGACCCTGTCGGAAATCGTCTCCGAGACGCACATCCCCAACTTGTCGCTGGTGAGTTGTGGCGCGCTGATCCCCAATCCATCGGAGCTGTTAGGTTCGCTGCAGATGCGCCGCTTCATCGAGGAGGTGCGTCGCCGGTTCGACGTGGTCATCTTCGACAGTCCACCCCTCAATGCCGCCACTGATGCCATCGTCATCGGTACGCAGGTAGATGCGATGCCCATCGTCATTCGCGCCGGCAAAACAAGGAGAGATGTGGCCAGAGAGCGCCTGGAGGCGTTGAAGAACATCCCGGTCAACGTCCTCGGCGTGATCCTCAACGGCGTGGAGTCGTACCGCTCACACCAGGCCTACAGCTACTACCACTACTGAGGGGGTGGGTAAGGACGTGGTGGGCGATGGCGTTCCCTGAGGCGAGGACAAAAGTATGCACATTTTGATAACCGGCGCAGCCGGCTTTATTGGCTCACACCTTGCTGAGCGGCTGTTACAAAAGCAGCACACCATCGTGGGGTTTGACGACTTTAATGATTTCTACGACCCGGCAGTCAAGCGCGCTAATGTGCAGGCGCTACTGGAAAAGGATGACTTTTATCTGGTGGAAGGCGATATACGGGATCTTACTGCTTTGAAGAGACTGTTTTCTCAGGAGCGGTTTGATGCCATCATCCACCTCGCTGCCCGTGCCGGTGTGCGGCCTTCCATTCGCGAGCCGCTCCTGTATCAGGAGGTTAACTGCCTGGGCACAAACAATCTCTTAGAAATGGCCAGGCAGCACGGCGTGCAAAAGTTTCTGTTCGCCTCCTCCAGTTCCGTCTACGGTGCTAACCGCAAGGTCCCCTTTGCTGAGGACGACCCTGTGGATCACCCTGTTTCGCCTTATGCCGCGACCAAGAAGGCAGGTGAGTTGCTTTGCTACACTTACCACCACCTGTTTGGCATCTCGGTGAGCTGCTTGCGCTTTTTTACCGTGTACGGTCCGCGGCAGCGGCCAGACATGGCCATTCACAAGTTCACTAGGCTCATTGACGGCGGCGAGCGAGTACCAATGTTTGGCGATGGAAGCTCGCGACGTGACTACACCTACATCACTGACATCATCGATGGTGTGGTGGCGGCGCTGGAGCGCTGCCAGGGCTATGCCATTTACAATCTCGGCGAATCGCGCACTGTGGAACTGAGATATCTGATTGAGCTCATTAGCTCCTGCCTGGGCAAGCGGCCCCACGTCGAAGTGCTGCCGGAGCAGCCCGGCGACGTGCCAATTACCTATGCAGATATCAGTCGGGCGCAGAAGGAGCTGGACTATGCGCCCAAGGTGCCGATCGAGGAAGGCATCCCCCAGTTTGTGGAGTGGTACCGCAAGAATGCAAGTCGTTCCTGAAAGTCGATGGTAGAGGAAAAGGAAATATTCCTGCGCGGTGTGGCGAGGGTGTTGGACCTCCTGGTGGTGGTGCTCTCGTTTGTCATTGCCTATTTCCTCGACGAATGGCTGCGCCAGCTTATTGAGCTCTCCATCAAGGCCTACAGCCGAGGGCCAACATTACAGGGGCTCCTTGTTTTCACGCGCGGGAATATGTGGATGCCTGTCATCTTTCCCCCTCTGTGGGTGATATTGATGGGGTTCTTGGGCCTGTACACTGAGTTCCGGCTCAAGACCTTTGGCCAGCTGGCGTCGATTATCATTAGAGGGAGCCTTCTGGCCGGGATTGCTGCAGGCAGTGTGGTGTTTGCCCTTCAGGCGCAGCTCACCAGTCGCTTCTTTATCGCCGTCTTCACCTTCACCGCTACCCTCATGCTGCTGGTGGAAAAGAGGCTTTTCCTCTCCTTCCTCGATTACATCCACATGCGCGGCTACAACCAGGTCAACTTGCTGATTGTAGGGACGGGCAAGAGGGCAAGGGAATTCATCCGTGCGGTGAAAAACCATGCCAACTGGGGGCTGCGCATTGTGGGTCTTATCGATGATGAACACGGGATGTATGGCAAGGAAGTGGAGGGGTACCGGGTGCTGGGGCGGATTCAGGACATCCCGTTCATCATTCATCGGAAGGTCATTGACCGGGTGATCTTTGTGGTACCTAGGCTATGGCTCCATCGCATCGACGAGGCCATCCTCGCCTGCGAGAAGGAAGGAATCTCCACCGCCATCAGTCTGGACCTTTACGACCTGCACATCGCCCGCACTCGCCAAACAGACTTCAGTGGGTTCCCGCTGTTGGAGTTCGAGACCTTCAGGGCACGCCAGTGGGAGCTTTTCGTCAAGCGTACCATGGACATAGTCTTGTCCATCTTCTTCATTATCCTTTTTGCACCGCTGATGGCCGCCACTGCTTTGGCGATAAAGTTGACCTCGAAAGGGCCGGTGCTCTTCAAGCAGACCCGGTGTGGGTTGAACGGGCGCAAGTTCACGTTGTACAAGTTCCGCACCATGATTGTCGGGGCGGAGATGAAGCGCCGCGAGATAGAGAAGATGAACGAGATGGACGGCCCGGTCTTTAAGATCAGGAAGGACCCGCGCGTAACGCCAGTGGGTCGGATTCTGCGCAAGACCAGCATCGATGAGTTGCCGCAGTTTTTCAACGTGCTGAAGGGGGACATGAGCATTGTGGGGCCGCGACCGCCCTTGCCAGTGGAGGTGGAGATGTATGAGGTGTGGCAACGGCGCAGGCTGTCGCTCAAGCCGGGCATCACCTGCATCTGGCAAGTGAGCGGACGCAACAAGATCTCCTTCGAACGCTGGATGGAAATGGACATGGAGTACATTGACAACTGGTCCTTGTGGTTAGATGTGAAAATCCTGTTGAAGACCATCTTTGTGGTGCTCTTTGGCTACGGCGCGTCATGAGAAGGATACAGTAGGGACAGGTTGACAGGGTAAGGAGGAGGCGCATGAACATCTGTGTGGTGGGAACCGGATACGTGGGGCT
This sequence comes from candidate division KSB1 bacterium, assembly GCA_034506335.1. Lineage (NCBI taxonomy): Bacteria > Pseudomonadati > Candidatus Zhuqueibacterota bacterium. The sequence continues at coordinate 16,169 of JAPDPR010000001.1, read as the reverse complement.
GGTGACGGGCACCTGCCTGGCCGAGTTGGGCAATGATGTGGTCTGCGTGGACAAAGACCATGGCAAGATCGAGAAGCTCAAGAAGGGGATCATCCCCATTTATGAGCCAGGGTTAGACGACCTGGTGGCCAAGAACGTGCGCGAGGGACGCCTGCACTTTGACACCGATCTGAAGCCGGCAACCGAACGCTCCCTGGTCATTTTTATCGCTGTGGGCACTCCCCCGAAAGAGGACGGTTCAGCCGACTTGCAGCACGTGGCCGAGGTGGCAAAAGAGATTGCCCGCTACATGAATGACTACAAGGTGATAGTCAACAAGAGCACGGTACCGGTAGGTGCAGGCAAGTGGGTCAAAGAGATTATCGAAAAACACCAGACGCACAAGGTCAAGTTCAGCGTGGTTTCCAACCCGGAATTCCTGCGGGAGGGTTCGGCTATTGATGACTTCATGCGGCCGGACCGGGTGGTCATCGGCGGCGAGGACAGCGAGGCTATCGCCATCATGAAGGACCTCTACTCGCCTCTCTACCTGATCGAGACCCCCTTTGTGATCACCAACTTGGCCAGTGCGGAGCTCATCAAGTATGCCTCCAACGCCTTTCTTGCGACCAAGATCTCCTTCATAAACGAGATCGCGATGGTGTGTGAGCGGGTGGGAGCAGATGTGCACCACGTGGCCAAGGGGATGGGATTGGACAACCGGATCGGCCGCAAGTTCTTGCATCCAGGCCCCGGCTTTGGGGGGTCGTGTTTCCCGAAGGACACTCGCGCACTAGTGCAGGTTGCTGAAAAGGTGGGCTGCGACCTCCGCATCGTCAAGGCCACCATTGAGGTCAACGAGCGGCAGCGACAAATAATGATCGACAAGATCAAGAATGCAGTCGGTGATCTGCAAGGGAAAGTGATCGGGGTGCTCGGCCTCTCCTTTAAACCTAATACCGATGACATGCGCGAGGCCCCATCGATCACCATCATCAATGCGCTGCTGCAAGGCGGTGCGAAGGTGAAGGCGTACGACCCTGCGGCTATGGAGGAAGCCAAGAAAATCCTCCCAGATGTGCACTATTGCAAAGATACCTACGAAGTGCCCAAGGACGCGGACGCGCTTGTTTTCCTCACCGAATGGAACCAGTTCCGCAGCCTGGACCTGGATCGGCTGAAAAAGTTGTTGCGCAAGCCAGTGGTCATCGACCTGCGCAACATCTACGAGCCGGACAAGATGCGGGAGAAAGGGTTCGAGTACGTTGCTGTGGGGCGCTGAAGACTCCCGTGGCCAATCCGTCTGCTGCGCAGGGCACGGGGTGGAGGGCTGGCTCCGTGCCTTTTGTGTGGGCAGGAGGGCTACAACCATTCTTGGACAAAGGTTTACTTGATGTGCGGCATCTGCGGCATCTACTACGTTGACGGGGCGAGAAAGGTGGACCCCCATCTCTTGCGGCGCATGGCGCAGGTCATCGTGCACCGCGGGCCCGACGATGACGGCTTCTTTCTTGCCGAGGGTGTGGGTCTGGGGATGCGCCGGCTAAGCATCATCGACTTGGTCACGGGCAAGCAGCCCATCAGCAATGAAGATGGCACCGTGTGGGTGGTGTATAACGGCGAAATCTACAACCACCTTTCGCTGCGCCGCGAGTTGGAAGCCAAGGGGCATCGCTTTCGCACCAAAGCCGACACCGAGGTTATTGCGCACGCCTACGAAGAGTATGGCGAGCGCTGCCCGGAATATTTCAACGGCATGTTCGCCTTTGCCCTCTACGATGCGCGGTCCAGGAGGCTGTTGTTGGCGCGCGATCGGCTGGGCATTAAGCCGCTCTACTATGCCTTTGACGGCCAAAGGTTGGTGTTCGGCTCCGAGCTCAAGTCGCTACTCCAAGTGGAGGACATGCCGAGGGAGCTGGACGTGCGCGCGTTGGACACCTTCCTGACCTTCGAGTACATCCCGGCACCCTTGTCCATATTCCGCGGCGTGGCAAAACTCCCCCAGGCGCACACGCTGCTGCTTCAGGACGGTCAGGCTCGTGTGCGCGAGTATTGGCACCTCGCATTCGGTACTGGGGAGCCGGTCATCAAGTCTGAAGAGCAATGGGGCGAAGAGCTGGTGTCACTCCTTGGTGACGCAGTGCAAATGCGCCTCATGAGCGACGTGCCCCTGGGTGCCTTCCTGAGTGGCGGGCTTGATTCCAGCTCCGTGGTGGCCATGATGAGCCGGTCCATGGACCGGCCGGTCAAGACCTTTTCCATCGGCTTCAGCGAGGCCAGCTACAACGAGTTGGACTATGCTCGTACTGTGGCGCACGCCTTCGGCACCGAGCACCACGAGGAGATCATTACCCCGGACGCGGTCTCACTGACCGAAACCCTCATCGCCCACCTGGACGAGCCGTTGGGTGACTTTTCCATTTTTCCCACGTACATGGTCTCGAAGATGACGCGCCAGTACGTGACCGTTGCGTTGTCCGGGGATGGCGGGGACGAGCTTCTGGCCGGATACGACACATACTTGGCTGACCGCCTGGCTCGCTCTTACCTCCACCTGCCGCGTGTGCTGCGTCAGGGGGTCATCGAGCCCCTGGCTCGGCGCCTTCCCCCCACCGAGAAGAAAAAGGGCCTGATCAACCGCACCACGAGGTTCGTGCAGGGCATGGCTCTGCCTGAGCATCTGCAGCACGTGCGCTGGATGATCTTTCTGTCCCAGGCGCAAAGGCAGGCCCTGTACACGCCCCCACTGCAAGAGGCCCTGGCGGGAACCAACCCATATGAGTTCATTGAGGCCTACTTTGAGCAGGCCCGGGGCGCTGACCCGTTGAGCCAGCAGCAATATGTGGATATCAAGACCTACCTGGCCGATGACATTCTGGTCAAAGTGGACCGCATGAGCATGGCTGTCTCTCTGGAGGCCAGGGTGCCATTCCTGGATTACCGGCTGGTGGAGCTAGTGGGCCGCATGCCAAGCTGGCTGCGCCTCCGCAATGGACAGACCAAATACATTCTCAAGAGGGCCATGCGGGGCATCCTGCCGGAAAAGATTCTGACAAGGGGTAAGGAAGGCTTCAGCATCCCCATCAAGAACTGGCTGCGGGCGGAGTTGCGCCCCATGATGTTGGATCTCCTTTCGCCCGAACGTTTGCGCGCCCAGGGGTACTTCGAGGATCGCTATGTCGAGTCGCTTATCAAGGAGCATCTGGCCGGAAAGGCAAATCACAGTCATCAGCTCTGGGCCCTCATGGTGTTTCAGAAGTGGTATGACTTGTACATGCGGAGGGCAGCATGACACTCGCCGCCTCACCCTCAACCCTGATTGAGGAGATTCGCCAGTACTGGAACAGCCACATCCACGACTTGGAGGTGGTGCGGCACGAGGTGGGAACACTAGGCTTCTTTGAAGATCTTGACGAATACCGGTTTGACAAGCTCCGCTATCTGCCACGATTGGTTGACTTCAGTGGCTTTGCCGGCAAACGGCTGCTGGAGGTGGGCTGTGGGGCAGGAGTGGACCTCGTACGCTTTGCAAGGGGTGGCGCCATCGTCACCGGCATTGATTTGGCCGAGCAATCTATTGCCCTGACGAAACAGAATTTCGCGCTCCGGGGCCTCTCCGGCGAGTTTCTCGTCATGAACGGCGAGGCAATGGACTTTGCCGACAATAGCTTCGATGTGGTCTATGCCCACGGTGTGCTGCAGTACACGGCCGATGCGGGAAAGATGATCCGGGAAATATACCGTGTCCTGAAGCCAGGAGGGGAGGCCATCATGATGGTGTACAATCGTCACTCCTGGCTGCGCCTTCTGTCCAAGGTGATGCACGTGGCGCTGGAACACGAGGATGCCCCGGTGTTGCGGGTGTTCAGTGCAGGCGAGTTCCGCAAGCTCTTGGAGGGCTTTCGACAGGTGCGTCTGGTGTGCGAGCGTTTTCCGGTCAGGACGCGCTTGCACGGCGGTGTGAAGGGCCTTCTGTACAACTGGCTTTTCGTGCCCGCCTTCTCCGTGCTCCCCAAGCCGTTGATTCGCTGGTCTGGGTGGCACATCATGGCCTTCGCCCGAAAATGAGGGTGGTCCATCCGACGGAGACCCGCGCTGAGGATTCTGGGCCTCTCGTCAATGGGCCAGGGTGGGCGCCGACGATTGTTTCCGGCGGCGTACCTCTCCTCACCAGAGGGAGCACGGTTCGGCTCACGTGAGGGCGGAGGACGGCGCCCCCCCATTGTTTCGCGATGTGATTGGAGGTTTCCGGAAAAGTGCCGGTTGTGCCGTAAGAAGAATGTGAACTCCAACATGTGTGCGGGAGCTCTCGTGGCAGGAGAAGAAGATGCAGAATGATGCCTGGCAGTTGCAGATGTTCCGGCGCTCGCTGAAAAAGCGCGCCAAGATGCGTACGCTCATCAGCATGCTTCCTGAGCTTGACAACCAGCGCTGTCTGGACGTGACCTGCGGGGACAACACGGGATCGCTGAACTACTACTTCCGCGCCCGTGGTGGGCGGTGGACATCGGCAGACCTGGAGGGGAGGAACTTGCCGGTGATGATGAGTCTTCTCCACGCCCGAGTCCTCCACTTGGACGAGCGCCACTTCGCCTTTCCCGACGATACGTTCGATGTGGTGGTGTCCATTGATTGCCTGGAACACCTCCAGCAAGAGGGCCCTTTTCTTGCCGAGCTCTATCGGGTCACCAAACCGGGCGGTACGGCGATTGTCACCGTGCCGAATGGTGACGGCCGGCTCTTGGTCAACAAGGTCAAGAAGTTCATAGGCATGACCCCGGACAAGTATGGCCACGTGCGCCCTGGTTACACCGCGGATGAGTTGGCCGCAGTCGTAAGCCAAGTGGGGTTCGTGGTGGAGAAGCATGCGGGTTACTCGCGCTTTTTCATGGAGTCGCTGGAGCTGCTGATCAACGCGACGTACGTGTTGAAGATGAAGAAATCGGAGGTTCCGGACGGCGTGATCGCCCCCACGTCGCAGGAGGAGCTCAAGACCCACGGTCTGTCTTACAAGCTGTACAGTCTTGCCTACCCGGTGCTATGGTTGATATCGCGTCTTGACCACGTGCTGTTCTGGGGCGGGCATTATGCAGTGGCGGTGCGGGCGGTCAAGCCGAAAGTACAAGGTTAATGAGGTGACGATGAAGGCACTGGTCACAGGAGCGGGAGGTTTTATCGGCAGTCATCTGGTGGAGCGGTTGGCTGAGAAAGGCCACCAGGTTGTTGCGCTGGACCTGCATTTTCCGCCGGAGCTGGCGGAGTTTGACGGGAGTGTGGAGGCGGTCACCGGGGATTTCCGCGACGAAACATTGATGCGGCGGTCCCTGTCTGGCTGCGATGTTGTGTTTCACTTGGCCAGCGCGCACTTGCAAAGCCACCTGCCCGACAGCGAGTACTGGGCCGTGAACGTCCATGGCCTGCAGCGGTTGTTGGAATGGAGCCGCGACGCTGGGGTGGAGCGTTTTGTCCACACCAGCACCGTGGGGGTGTACGGACACATTGAACGACCGCCGGCTACGGAGGAGACTGAGTGCCGTCCGCAATCGATTTACGGCGAGACCAAGCTGGCGGGCGAGCGCGCGGCCCTGCAATTTGGCCGTGATCACGGTCTGCCCGTGGTGGTGCTGCGGCCGGCCTGGGTGTACGGGCTGCGGTGTCGGCGCACAGAGCGCCTCCTGCGCATGCTTGGCAAAGGGCGCTTTGTCAAGTTCGGCCCATGCCGCAACCTTCGCCACCCGGTTTACATCGAGGACATGCTTGATGCCTTTGAACTGGCAGCGCATAATGCCCAGGCCGTGGGGGAGGTCTTCATCGTGGCGGATGAACAGGCCCTTACCACCTCGGAGCTTCTGGCGGCCATGTGCGAGGTGCTGAGGGTGCCTGAACCCAAGCTACGCCTCCCTCTGGCCCCGATGCACGCGGTGGCTTCCTTGGCAGAAGCGGCGGGTAAAGCGCTTCATCGCGAGCCCCCTTTTTCGCGGCGCAGCCTGGAATTCTTCACCACCAACAATGCCTTCGACATCAGCAAGGCGCGCCAGGTCCTGGGCTTTGCGCCCAAGTACACATTCCACGAAGGGGTAAAGGCCACGGTGGAGGCTATGCGGGTGGCTGTAGGAAACCAGCGTCCGTTGGAGGTGCCCGCTGATGCCTGAGGCCCAGACCCTGAAGCGCGCAGCGGCTCGCCACTTCGATAGCTGGGCCGATCACTACGAGCAAGGGCGGATGAGCCGTTGGTTTCGCCACTTTCAGTCCATGGTGATTGCCGCCGCGGCACCACACCCTGGGCAGCGCCTCCTGGACCTCGGCTGTGGCACCGGTTGGGCAGTGCGGACCATTGCCCGCCAGGAGCCGCGCGCTTTTGCCTGCGGGGTGGATATTTCCCGCGTCATGCTGAGGCAGGCCCGTCGCCTTTGCACAAGTGCCAAGATCGGCTTTGTGCAAGCCGACTCTGAGCACCTTCCTTGCGCCGATGCCTCCTTCGACGTGGTCATCTGTTCCAGCTCATTCCATCATTACCCGAACCCTGTGGCCTCGCTGCGGGAAATCCTCCGCGTGCTCAGGCCTGGGGGAGTGTTTCTCTTGTTAGAGACCAGTCGGGAGGCGTTTTGGCCCATCGCTTTGTACGATTTTGTGCAGCGAAGCTTTCGCCGCGACCATGTCCGCTACTACGCTACACCGGAGATCGTCGCTTTCATGCGCGCTGCGGGTTTTCAGGAGGTCACCGAAGTGATGCGCGAGAGGGGTTTTTTTCGGCATGGTAAGCTGGTGACGTCTGAAGTGCTGATCCGGGCAGTGAAGAGGTGAGACGGTCAAATGCCTAAGCAGAAGCTGCATCGCGCCATAACAGACGAGTCGCAGTCGGCGCTCCGCCGTTATCAGATGCTGGCGCTGGGCAGCACGCGCTTCCTGGACCTGTTGAAGTATGAGCTGATCATCACCCTCACCAGCTGGGTGCCAGGCGCTTTCGGCTATTGGTTGCGCAAGAAGTGTTACCCCATGCTCCTGGGTAGCTGTGGCAGGAACCCGATATTTGGCCAGCATGTGACGATCCGGCACGGGAGTAAGATCCACTTGGGCGACAACGTAGTAGTGGATGACTTTGTGGTTCTGGACGCCAAGGGGGAGGGTAACGCCGGCATTACCATTGGCGACAATGTAATTCTGGGTCGGTACTCGGTGTTGAGCTGCAAGGACGGGACAATTCGCGTGGGCAACAATGTGTCGCTGGGCGTGGCCTGTGTGATTCACTCGGTGGGGGCAAGCAGCGTGGTCATCGGGAATGATTGCCCCATTGCTGCCTACTGCTATCTCATTGGCGGGGGGAACTATCGCTACGATCGCGTGGACATCCCCATTATGCAGCAGGAGGCCTATTCTAAAGGCGGGATTGTAGTTGAAGACAACGTGTGGATCGGCGCCCAGGCGGTGGTGCTCGATGGTGTGACGATTGGCAGTGGCAGCGTGGTAGCTGCGGGCGCTGCGGTCTACCGCAATGTGCCGAAGATGAGCATCGTGGGCGGGGTCCCAGCCAAGGTGGTGAGGAGGCGTGCGTGAAAGGAGGTGCGGTTGCCCAGGAGGACGAGGCACGCCGAGCCAGACGACGGCTGGTGCTGTTGGCGCTCAGAGCAGCGGTGAGCCTCCTCCTCATTGGCCTCCTTTTTCTGCGCGCCAATGTGAGGGAAATCTGGAGCGCCATGCGCCAGGCAGAAGCCGGGCCGCTCGCTGCGGCCTTTGCCCTCCTCTTTGTGGGCTACATCATTAGCACGCTGCGCTGGCAGTTCTTGCTCCGCGCTCTGGAAATCCACCTGCCCTTCCGTTCGCTCCTGGCTTCCTACTGTGTGGCCATCTTCGTCGGTAACTTCTTGCCCAGCACCGTAGGAGGCGATGCGGTGCGTGCGTACGACACGGTGCGCCTGTCCGGACGCAAGGGGGCTCCGATTGCCGCGGTTCTTGTGGATCGACTTCTTGGCGTATTAGCTTTGGTGCTGTTTGCCGCTCTGGTAGTGGTTGGTGGCGCCAAAGGAGAGGTGGCCCTGCCCTGGCTGCGCGTGGGGATCCTCCTGGGCTTGGTCGCAGTGGTAGCACTCGTGGTCTGGATCTTTGCCGGGCGCAAGGAAGCAGGAGGTGAGGTAGACCCACCTCTTTCTGGTGCGCAGCGGGGACTAGCAGGGCTCGCGCGCCGATCGATTGCCGCATTCCGTGCCTTTGGCGGCAAGACCTCGGCCCTTGGCATGGGAATCGGCTACTCTCTTCTTCTTCAGGCTAACGTCGTCCTCCACTTCTACCTCATCGCCAAAGCTGTGGGCATCAACCTGGGGATCGGGCACTTTTTCTTCGTTGTGCCTGTGGCAACTCTCCTCACCATGCTCCCCATTTCCATCAATGGCATCGGCATCCGCGAGAACGCCTTCGTCTTCCTCCTTAGTCCGTTTGGAGTCCCTCCTTCCACGACCATCGCCTTCACCTGGATCGGCTTCGGGATGATCCTCCTGTACGGCGCCATGGGCGGCGTGGTCTACGCCCTGCGTCGCTGACCAGCCCAATTACGAGAACGGGCAGCCTGATACACGCCTGTAATTGGGTTTTCAGAGTCCGGAAGGTGGCAAGCGCTATGGTTTCCGGGGCATAGACGGTTACGAAATCTTAACGAGCCTTGGTACGCCTCTTGTCAGTGTTCCTGGCCGGAGTCATGTGGAGCTGACTTAGGAGGTAGGAGCAATGAAACAACGACGTCTTGCAGGGAACACCGTGTTCGAGGGCCGCCTGCTTGTGCCCATTTGCATGGGAATTTTCTTGGAGGCGCTGCTCGGCGCGTGGGTACCTGCCGTCTGCGCAGGGGAGGTGCTTAGCACGCAGGGGACCAAGTTCTACTTAGATGGCAAGCGCTTCGATATGTGGGGCGTCCGGACAGTGAACGCACTGTGGGATGAGGAGACCACCGCGCGCTTCCTCGAGGCGCTTCCCGAGTACAAGCGCCACGGGGTAAACACGGTGGGCATCAACCTGCAAGGGGGACACCCTGGCTTTGAGCGCGACCCAAGTACCGGCAAGTGGTATTCCAACAGCGCTTTCAACAGCGACGGCTCGCTAAAGCCCGAGTATATGGGCCGGCTGCGGCGCATTCTGGAGCGGACCAAGGAGCTAGACATGGTGGTGAACGTCGGCTACTTCTACCAGCGCCAATGCCGGAAGGCAGCCCTGACGCAGGGATTGGATCGCGACCACTGGGACAGCGACCAGGCCATCTACCGCGCCGTACGAGAGGCGACCGCCTGGCTGCGGCCCTACCGTCACGTTTTTTTGGATATTGTCAACGAATTTGGGCACTCGGGGTATCAGTACCCGGAGGTCTTTCCGGACCGTGCTGCTGTCTCGCAGGAGGTGCTGATCGCCAAAGCGAAGGTGTTGGTAGACTTAGTTCACGAGGTGGACCCGGAGCGCCTGTGCGGCATCAGCCCCATATCAGACAAGGGAATCTTGAACATCCCGGGCATGAACGTCGCTTTTACTCACGGGCACCCGCAGCCACACCTGTCTGGAAACATGCCGCAGGTCAACAATGAGCAACTGAATCGTGGCAGCAACGGTGTCTATGATGAGGCTACGAAGGCCACAATCATGGCCGAAGCGCTACAGGAGCGGGACAACGGCAACTACTGGTTTTGGCACAGCGAGTGGATTCAGTATGTGCCCTGTCATTTCGGCGTGCAGGGCAGTGGTACCAGTGGGGACCCTGGCGATGGGTGGATGTTCCGCTTCATCGCGCAAGCATCCGTAGCCCTAGTTGCCCAGATCGTGCGCCCCGTAAGTGGTCTGGTTCAGGCCGGCGTGCCGATCGATTATGAAGGTGAGGCCTATGACCCTTCCGGCGCTCCCATAACTGACCCAGGAGCCTTCAAATGGTTTCTCACCGAAGTTGGCGGACAACTGGCAATGGACCTCGGTGGAGGACGGAGCGGGAGCGTGCAAATCCCGAGGGCGGGGAGTTTTCGTCTGGTGCTTGACGTATCGCACAGCGGACAAAGCAAGAGGATTGACAAACTCTTGATCGCAGGTGACGCCACCACGGCTGACTTCCCGATTGGCGTCGATGGGGTGTACCCGTCGCTTGCCTTGGATGGGTTTGGACGCGTCCACCTGGTTTACGCAAACGTCGACGGTGTCCACTATATGTTTTACGACCAGAACGGTTGGAGTCCCGACGAGCGAATCCCGAACTCCGGAGGGGCTGACACAAGCCTTCGCCAAGCTCCGGACGTCGACGTGGACGGTTTGGGCAACCCCCATGTGGTGTGGGGAGACCCGGTGGGCGGTCTTCATTACAGCACGCGCCAGGGAAGGCAATGGAGCCAGCGCGTTGACCTTGGAGCCGGTCGGGATAACAACATCGTCGTGAGCAATGATGGCACGGTATATGTCGTGTACCGGGGGTACACCACAGGGGAATTAGCCGAGGTGCATGCGCGGCGCAAGGCTCCAGGTGCTGCTTCCTTCGGTCCGGTGGAGAAGCTTTATGGGGACGGCAGTGATCGCAATCACTGTTACCCTACCGCCACCCGCGATGGCCAGGGGCGCATCTACGTAGTCTGGCGCTGGGACGACTACAACGGAACAAGCTACGATCTGTTTATGACTACATGGGACCGGGGAACGTGGAGTGTGCCGGTCGCGATTGAGAGGGGCGACAAAAAGGTCGGCGAGGGGATCGATCTCACCATTTCGCCCTTGGGATCGCCCTATGTGGCGTACTACGATGGGTGGGTGCGCGTCATCTATGCCAAGGACGGGCGCTGGGAGATGATACGCACGCCCTTGGAGTACGAAGCGGCACGCCCGGACCACCAGCCGGAAATTGCGGTGGACGGCACCGGTAAGGTGTACGTGGTGAGCTCGCAAGGTGACAGGGAACAGATGCGGCCTGAGAGCAGAGTGGTGTATACCGTGTATGCCCCGGGGAGCGGGTGGAGTACCCCTCAGCCCATAAGCGTGAGCGTAGACCAGGGACACGGTCAGGCCGATGCGGTAGCTCTGCAGAATGGGGTCTTTGTGGTATGGAAGGACATGCGCGGTGGGCTCTACTACCGCATACTGGGCGAAGGGAGGATGACGCTCAACCAGCCGCCAGTAGCGCGCATTAGCGCCGAGCCGCGTAGTGGGCCTGTGCCGCTCACAGTGCAGTTCCGGGGCGACGGGTCTTACGACCCAGACGGGCAAGTGGTGTCCTACTACTGGGAATTTGGGGACGATAAGACGTCACGAGAGGCCAACCCGGTTCACACCTATGAGCAGGCTATGGGCTATGAGCCGCGCCTCTACGTGACCGACGACCGGGGCGCCACCACTATGGAGATTGCTTACGTGGAGGTCACACCCGGAGCGAGCGGCGGCCTGGTGGAAAACTTGACCCCTTCTACTTATCGCCTAGCCTACGTCCGCGAAGGCGAGCCCTACTACGTAGACCGCGACTACCGAGTAGTAGATGTGCCCCGAGCATACGAGGGGTTGCTATGGATCAAGACTCGGAACGCGGACAAAGGGGACCCTTCGCTGTCGGTGCGCTTTGTGGTGCGGGAGCGCACCCGGGTGTATGTGGTGCATGATGGCCGTGCGACACCCCCGGCGTGGCTTGCCGATGGCTTCGTGCGCACGGGAGATAGCATGCAAGTGAGCGACACCGGGAATAGCGATTTTCGCATCTGGCAGAGCAAGCGCCAATACCAGGCGGGCGAGCAGGTGACGCTCGGACCGAACGGGACGAGTTCCGGTTCCTGCAGCATGTATGTGGTGTTGCTCCGCCTTGAGGAACGAATGGCCGATTTGACGCCGCCAGCTCGCGTGACGGGCGTAACCGCCACGCCATGACAGTGCGGCCAGCGCCGCCACACTATGCCGAGCCCTGTTGCCCATTCGCTTGTGGCCATCGCGCTCTACCGTCGCATGCCTTCCCGCCGGTGCAGTGGAGCGCGTTGGTGTCTTCTGGTGGTCCTGATCCTGGTGGCGAGTCTTCCCGACGCAGACTTTCTCCTGGGGCTCGCCATCGGCGATGCCAATCGCTACCACCACCAGATGACCCACAGCCTTAGCTTCTGTGCGGGGGCAGCGGTGGCCCTGGCGGCGTTGCTGAATAGAGTGTGGCCCTTGGGGCTGAAGAAATGGATTGGGCTGAACGGTATCCTGCTGGGCGCACACCTTGGGCTGGATGCGTTGACCGCCGACACGGCCGCACCCTTCGGCCAACCGCTGCTGTGGCCATTCTGGGATGGATACGTGCACCTTCCGGTGACGATCCTGTTGGATGTGAGGCGCAAAGGAGCGACGCCGGAATTTTTTCCTAGCCTGCTCAGCCTTCACAATCTGAAGGCTGTGACTTTGGAAGTTGCTCTACTCGTTCCATTGGCGGTGCTGGCAGGTCGTCGGGGTCCCGATGGGAGGAGCAAAAAGACTAGCGAGTGCCTAGGGCATCGTGCACAGGCAGAGGAGACATACACGTAAAGGCTCACCCCGACCGCAGGTCTCGGTGGTGGTACCGCTCTATAACGAAGTGGACAACGTGCGTCCCTTGGTTGAGGCGATTGTGGCCACGTTGCGCCGTGAGCGGCTGGGGTATGAGATTATCCTTGTTGATGATGGCAGCACCGATGGCACTAGTGATGTGCTCCGTGAGGTGCAGGCACAGTACGATCACATCGTGGTCATTCGTCTGCGTACCAACTTTGGTCAATCCCCAGCACTGGCTGCGGGTTTTGCCCGCGCGCGAGGTGAGGTGGTGGTGACCATGGACGGCGATCTCCAGAACGACCCGCGTGACATCCCCCGACTCCTCGAGACCCTTGAACAGGGGTATGACGTGGTGAGCGGATGGCGCAAGAAGCGGCAAGACGGCTTCCTCATTAGGCGCATCCCCTCCATGCTCGCCAACCGCCTGGTCTGCCGAGTAACTGGTGTGTTCCTCCACGACACCGGCTGTGCACTGAAGGCATATCGGGGCGAAATTGTTAGACGTATTCACCTCTACGGCGAAATGCATCGCTTCATTCCGGCCTTGAGCAAGATGGAAGGGGCACATATTACCGAGCTGGTGGTGCGCCATCACCCGCGTCGCTTTGGCAGGTCCAAGTACAATCTCAGCCGCACGTTCCGGGTTATTCTCGATCTACTCACACTCCATCTGCTGATGCGTCACGTGCGGAACCCGCTGCGTTTTTTTGGGACCATTGGCGTGTCGTTCGCTCTGGCTGCCGCGGCGGCAGGAGTGGCCACACTGATCCTATTGGGCATGAAGGCAGACGTATACTCTTTGAACGTGCTTCTCACCCTTGTTTTTCTGCTGCTTGTCTCTGCCTTCCAGTTCTTTTTTCTCGGCCTGGTTGCCAAGTTGATTGTGGAGACAGGGCGGCGCAGGGACGACTACTTCTTTGAAGTGGACTCTGCCGCGCGCCTTGGAGGTGTACGATGAAAGGGCTCGAGGAAGGGATGGTTATGGGTCTTGCGGACGAGGCGTCGCCGAAGGCACGCACGAGGGTGCCTGCCATCTCGGTGATTGTGGCCCTTCGCAACCATGCCTCCCTGTTGTCTTCTTTGTGTGCGGACCTGCTGGCCGTGCTCAAGGAGCTTGGCGGTCCGTTTGAAATTGTCCTTGTCGACGATGGGAGCACTGACACCACCTATGCGCAGGCGGAGCTCTTGGCGCGATCCCATCGCTCGGTGAAGGCGGTGCGCCTGCGTTCCACATTTGGCGAGGGCTCGGCCTTTGACGCAGGGCTAAAGGTGGCGCGCGGTCGGACCATCGTCTACATGGCGGGTCGGGTGCTGACCGATCCTCACGGTGTACGCGCCTTGGTGGAGAAGCTGGCTGAGGGAGCGGACTTGGTCATGGCCTGGCGCCACCCCAGGCGCGATTCCCGCATCAACCGCGTGGTGTCCTTTGTCTTCAACCAGCTGGTAAATCGGCTGGCAGGCCTCCAGCTGCACGATATCAATAGCGGCATGTTCGCCACGCGCCGAGAGGTGTTGGACGACCTTCCGCTGTACGGTGACATGCACAATTTCTTGCCGGTGCTGGCCGCCCGCCAAGGGTACAAGGTGGCAGAAGCTAAGGTACAGCAGCTCCCCGGCACCTTCCGCAAGTCCATTTACCCTGAAGAATACGTGCGCCGACTTCTGGACATTATCACGGTGCTGTTTTTGACCAATTATGCGAAAAAGCCGCTCCACTTCTTGGGGTTTATGGGCGGCATCTTTGCCCTCGTGGGCGCACTCATTGAGCTTTATCTTTTTGTCTACCGTGTGTTGGCTATCGGGCCGATTGCTGGCCGTCCTTTGCTTCTCCTCGGTGCCTTGCTCTTGGTCATCGGTCTGCAGATGATTTCCATCGGCCTCATCGGCGAAATGATCATCTTCACCCACGCCAGGGACATCAAGGAGTATAACATCGCCGAGATCATCGAGTAAGCGGCGGGAGAGATACGCGTGAAGCTCATAATCCAGATCCCGTGCTACAATGAGGAGCACACCTTGCCTATCACCTTGCAGGCCCTGCCCAAACAGGTGGCCGGCGTAGATGAGGTGGAGGTGCTTGTGATCGACGACGGCAGTACCGATCGCACCGTGGAGGTGGCACGGGCTCATGGTGTGAACCACATTGTCCGACTCACCAAGAACAAGGGCCTGGCCGAGGGGTTCATGGTGGGGTTAGATGCCTGCCTCAAGTTGGGGGCAGACATCATCGTCAACACCGATGCCGATAACCAGTACTGCGCCGCCGACATCGAGACGCTCATTCGGCCCATCCTGGAGGGTAAGGCGGAGATGGTCATTGGCGACCGCCGGATAAACGGTCTGGCACACGTTCCTTTTGTGAAGAAGAAGCTTCAGCTGCTGGGGAGCTGGGTCGTACGACAGGTCTCCGGCACCAATATACCGGACGCGACCAGCGGCTTCAGGGCAATGAGTAGGGACGCGGCTTTGCGCCTTAACGTCATCTCCAACTTTACGTATACCCTGGAGACCATTATTCAGGCGGGGAAGAAGAACATCGCTCTTGCCCATGTTCCGGTGCGCACCAACAGCGCGCTGCGAGAGTCGCGCCTTTTCCGCAGCATTTGGGCCTACGTGCGCAAGTCGATTGGGACTATCTTCCGCATCTACACCATGTATGAGCCCTTGCGCATGTTCATGTACATCGGCTCGTCGATCTTCGGCGTGGGTGTCCTCATCGGCATCCGCTTCCTCTACTTCTACCTCTTTGCGGGAAGAGGCGGCGGACATATCCAATCCCTGATTTTGGCCGCCATTCTGATCATTGTCGGCTTTCAGGTCTTTATGATCGGTTTGTTGGCGGACCTGATCGGAGCCAACCGGAGGCTCATTGAGGAGGCGCTTTACCGCATCAAGAAGGCAGAGTTGATTCTCACAGGCAGGAAGTGAGGGAGGGTTGGGTGATGCGTGAGGCTGCGGGCGTATGAGGGTTCTCTACATCGCCGGTAGAGAGGAAGGGTACTCCCGTACGCGCAATGTGCTCAAGGCCCTGCGCATGAACGGCGTAGAGGTGATCCCCTGTTTCCCACCTGACCGCTCATTCCGGCATTATCCTGGCTTGCTCTGGCGCGTGCTGCGCAACCGCCAGCCTTACGACCTCGTCTTGGTCGGTTTCTACGGCCAGCTCCTGCTGCCGTGGGTGCGGCTGCTCGCCAAAGGGCCAATCCTGTACGACATGTACATCACCACCTACGACACGATGGTGTTTGACCGAGGGGTAGCTGCGCCGGGCACCCTGCGCGCCTGGCTGTTCGGACTGGCCGACCGGCTTTCCATGCGCCTGGCGGACATGGTGGTGTTGGAAAGCCAAGACCACATCGACAGCTGCGTGCGCCGCTTCAAGATTCCGCCGCAGCGCTTCCGCCGCGTGTTTCTGGCGACCGACGAAGAGGTCATCCGGCCGCGAGCCGTCGAGAAGGAAGCGGAGGAGTTCCTCGTCCACTTTCACGGCGAGTACGCACCCTTTCACGGTGTGAAGTACATTCTTCTGGCTGCCCATCTGCTCCGGGGTGAAGGTGTCACATTCCAGATCATCGGTCGGGGCATCACCTATGAAGCCGATCGCCGGCTGGCCGAGGAGCTCGGGCTGCGTAACGTGCGCTTCCTGGACAATGTGCCCTTTGAGGAGCTGGCGACCTATATGTCACGGGCGG